>JACCSE010000241.1 GCA_013813145.1 Gemmatimonadales bacterium | reverse complement strand
GCGCAGGGGAGCCCGCCCGGCGCCGGCCGGCGGCGGCGATGAGCGTGTCCCGGCCCAGGTAGAAGGTGGTGTGCGGCAGCTTGACGGCGACCGGCTTGCCGTCGCCATCCTCCCGCCCGAGGAGCCGGAGCACTGCCGGCACGTCCGGCGTCTCCATGAAGCCGAACCGGGCGATGACCTGGTAAAACGCCTCCCCCAGCTCGCGACACTGCACCCGGTCGTCCACGTCCACTTGCGGGATTTCCTCGGTGACGATGGACATCAGCATGACTTTCTCGTGCAGCACCTGGTTGTGCTTCAGATGGTGCAGCAGCACCGGCGGCGCCCCGCCCGACTCCTGCGTGAGGAAAACCGCCGTCCCCTGTACCCGGTGCGGCTTGCGGCGCCGGATGTCCTGGAGAAAGAGATCCATCGGAAGGGTGTTCTCCCGCACGATCGCCTCCAGCCGCGCCCGGCCTTTCTTCCAGGTCGACATCAGGACGTACACCGCGCCCGCCACCAGGAGAGGGAACCAGCCGCCGTCGGGCACCTTGAGCAGGTTGGCCCCGACGAACGCCAGGTCCACCGCCAGGAAGAGCACGGTCAGCGCCCCCACCCGCCACCGGCTCCAGCCCCAGCGCTTCCGGGCGACGATGGCGAACAGGATGCTGGTGATCGTCATCGTGATCGACAGCGCCACACCGTAGGTGGCCGCCAGGTTGCTCGCGGTGCGGAAGGCGACGACCAGCCCGAGGCAGGCAACCATGAGGATCGTGTTGACCGCGGGGATGTAGATCTGCCCGATCGCGGTGCTGGAGGTGTGGACGATGTTCATCCGGGGGCAGTAGCCCAGTTGCACCGCCTGCCGCGTCAGGGAGAACGCCCCCGAGATGAGCGCCTGCGACGCCACGACGGCTGCCGCGGTGGCGATCGCCACCATGGGGTAGAGCGCCCAGTCCGGTACCAGGGCGTAGAACGGGTTCCGGGCCGCCGTAGGGTCGTGGAGGAGGTATGCTCCCTGGCCGAAGTAGTTCAGCACCAGCGCCGGGAGCACCATGGCGAACCAGGCGAGTCGGATCGGCCGCCTCCCGAAGTGGCCCATGTCGGCATAGAGCGCCTCGCCCCCGGTCACCACCAGGATGATGGAAGCCAGGATGGTGAACCCCGTCAGGCCCTCACGCAGGAAGAACTCGACGGCGTGCCACGGGTTGAGCGCCCGGAGCACCGAGGGCTCCCGGAGAATGCCGTGGATGCCGAGCAGGGCGATGCAGATGAACCAGATTGCAGTCACCGGGCCGAACACGGCACCGATGCCGGCCGTCCCCCGGCGTTGGATGGCGAAGAGAGCGAGGATGATGCCGAACGCGATCGGCACCACCCATCGCTCGAGGGCGGGCGTGGCCACGCTGAGCCCCTCGATCGCGCTGAGGACCGAGATGGCCGGGGTGATGATACCGTCGCCATAGAGCAGGGCGGCGCCGAACAGTCCCACCGCCACCACCAGCCGGCCGGCGGTCGTGAGATCCCCACTCGGCCGGCCCAGGGCCAGGAGGGCGAGGATCCCTCCCTCACCCCGGTTGTCGGCCCGCATCACGGTGGTGAGGTACTTGAAGGTGACGACGAAATTGAGCGACCAGAAAATGAGTGAGAGGATGCCGAGCACGTTCGAGGGGGTCACCGGAAATCCGTGGGGACCGGAAAAGCTCTCCTTCAGCGCGTAGAGCGGGCTGGTGCCGATATCGCCATAGACGATACCGACAGCTCCCAAGGCGAGCGTCGCCAGCGCCCGGTTGGATTGAGGAGCTGTGGAGGACGCGGACACGCTAGTCGGCCCGCTCCTTGAGAATGGCGGAAATTGGACCTGCAATCATTGGGTGCCGCGAGGCGCCAGCGAATCCACCAGCCGGCCGATCGCGTCGGAGTCGATCCTGCCCTGGTAGAGCCGCTCCCCGACCAGGAGAGTCGGCGTGGAGCCGACTCCCAGTCTCACGCCCTCCTCGAGGCTCGCCTGGATCCGGCCGGCGTATTTGCCGGAGGTCATGCACTCGTCGTAGCGCTCCAGATCCAGGCCGCTGGCCCCGGCGTACTCCCGGAAATGCTCCGTGGCGTCCCCTCCGGCCCACTCCCCCTGACCACCGTAGATCCGGTCGTGCTGCTCCCAATACTTTCCCTGTTCGTCGGCGCACGCGGCGGAGTGGGCGGCCTCCCTGGCCCACTGGTGCTGCTGGAGCGGGAAGTCCCGGTATCGCCAGCGAAGCCGGCCGGTTCGGATCAGCCGCTCCTCGATCGTGGGCATCTGAAGGGTCGCGAAGGTCTGGCAGAAGGGACATTGGTAGTCGGCATATTCGGTGATTACCACCGGCGCGCTCTCGGAGCCCTTGAAGTACCCCCGGAACCCCGCCGTGTCCGAGGCCTGGACCGTGACGTTGGCGGGCACGCTAGTGCCTCGGGGGCGACTCAGCAGGTACGCCAGCACCCCGAGGCCCACGACCGCCACCCCGGCCAGGATGGCGTAGAAGCGCTTCATTCCGTCGGGCGTTGACGCCATGGGTCGTCATCCTCCGGGTCGTCTGGCGAGTAGGGGTCCTGCCGCTGCGCCTCTTCCACGATGCGGCGGCTGTCCGCCACCTCGGGGGTATCGTAGGTGCTGCGGACCTCGTAGTGGAACAACTCGGTTCGGGCGTCGCCCATCATCCTGAGCAGTTCGGGAGCGCCGCCGAGGAGTTGGCCGAGGCGGTCCAGTTCTTGAATGCGGTTCGCCAGCACCCGAAGCAGCTCCGCCAATCGGTCTGCCCGCGCCTGGTCGTAGACTTCGTCGTGCTCCGCCATGGCTACCTCGAGGACCGGAGGCGTCCTCGCTCGAGTTTCGGTGCGGCGTGCTGCCGATAAGATAATGGGTGGAAACCGTTGCCCTGCATTGTGTGTTATGACCGTGTATGAGGTGATTTGCGTCCTTTGCACCTTTTGGTGCAATCCGATTATATTCACCTCGTAGCCCCCGCAAACCGCGCCATCTGGTCGCGAAAGGACCTGCATGAATAAGGCGAAGAAACTCCGGCGTGACCCCGAAGCGGTGTCGTTCGCCCAGGCCCGTGACGAGTTGTTCAGTCACATCCTCCGCTGCGGTGTCATCGACGCCTTGCCGGAGCATCAGAAGGACTGGCTCGACGACACCATGTTATACCTGGCCGATCGGTATGAGGACCTGGGTGAAGAGGAGCTGGGCCAGCTTCGGGTGCTGGGTGAGCGCTTCTGCCAGCCCGTACAGCGCAAGGCCGAGCCGGTCGAGTCGGGCGCCGCCTGAGTCGCAGTGACGCAACGCCCCGGAGCCTGACGCTCCGGGGCGTTTTTCATTCCCCCAAGAGCCACCATCCCGGGAACCGACGCCACCGGTAGCCGGCCGCCAGCCGGGCACCCCCTCCGACCCCGCCCTCCAAAAACCATCCCGACTCGGCTCCCGGACTGGCTTCAAGGCCCAGGGTGAGGACCAGATACCCCTGGTCCACCGGTCCGCCTACGGCCGCGATACCCGCCGCGACGTAGCCGCCTACTCCTCTCCGGGCCCGGGGCGCCAGAAGGAAGTGGGCCAGCAACTCGCCCCGCCCGGCGATCCGGTCATCCGACCCTCCGACCCCGGCGGCCAGCGAGAGTCGAAATCGCCGCGAGACGCGAAGTGCCGCATATCCTCCGCCGACGGCGAGCGGGGGATCGGAAGCCGTTCCGACGGCTTGAAGGCCGACTTCGGTCACCTGCTGAGCCGGGAGCTCTGCGGCAGCGAGCAAAGTCGCCCCGGCAAGCGACGACCTAACCCAGCACCAGTTCATAGGTTATAGGGATATCTGGAGCCAGCGAGTTGACCACCGAGCAGTACTTCTCCAGTGACAGGTCGATGGCTCGGCGAGCCCGGGGCTCGTCGATTCCTTCACCAGAGAGCCGGTACGTGAAATGGATGGCGGTGTACCGGCGCGGATGCTCATCCCGCCGGGTGCCGGCGACCTCCATGCTGAACGCCCGCGGTGGCGCCTGCATCTTGCGGAGAATGAGGAGGACGTCGGCGGCGGTGCAGGAACCGGCGGCCAGCAGAAGCTGGAGCATGGGTCCGGGAGCGGTGGTGTTGTCGGCGTCCACCAGGGCGGTCGCCCCTCCCGGCTCGCCCCCGCTGAAGATCATTCCCTCGCGCCAGGTGAGCGCGACCCGCTTCGTCTCCTCCGTCATCCCTGGCTCCCGCCAACCGGCCGCTCCGCCGCGGGCGCGATCCGGTAATAATCCCATATGGCGTATACCGCGATCCCCGCTGTTGCCCAGGCCATAGGCCGCAAGAGCTGGGAATCGGTGAGGAACGCCACCAGGGTGAGCATCTGGGCCACGGTGACCGCCTTGCCCCCGGCCCGCGCGGGAATCGCCCGGGGCCGATGGGAGAGCAAGGTGGACGCGAAGGCGACCGTCGCCACGATGTCGCGGAGCAGCACGCCGGCGATCTCGTAGGGCTGCAGCCGCCCGGAGAACGCCACCACGCCGAAGGCCGACGCCATGAACAGCTTGTCGGCCACCGGATCGATGACGCTTCCGAGTACCGAGCTGCCGAAGCGGCGGGCCAGCGGGCCGTCGAGCAGATCGGTGACTGCCGCCGCCGCGAGAATGCCCAGTCGCGCCGGATTGGAAACCAGCGGAAACGCCACCGCCAGCGGCACCCGCACCGCGCTCACCAGGTCGGCCACCGTCCATCCTACCCGGTCTTGCTCCTCCCCAGGGCGAGGGCTAGTTTCGGTCACCTTGCTCCTTTCGCCGGCAGGGGGCCGGGATCCGC
>JACCSE010000207.1 GCA_013813145.1 Gemmatimonadales bacterium | reverse complement strand
GCCCAGTTCGATCCGGGCTCGAGAGGTGTCGAACCAGCGGTTGCTGGTGAAGAACTTGACGCGGCGGCGGAAGAGCGGCGGCTCGATCCGGAACGGCACGCAGACCGCCTCGCAAAGGGCGCCGGCGAGCCAGACCGGCCAGACCGGCACGTGCCAGCGCGGTGCGCTCACGTGGGCGACCTCGGCGATCTCGCTGACCAGTTCGTTGAGGGTCGGGGCCTCGTCGCCGGTGAGGATGTAGGTGCGGCCCACGGCGTTCGGCGTCTCGCCGGCCAGCCGGATTCCCTCGACCAGGTCCTCCACGTAGACCATCTGGAAGCGCGGCGAGCCGTCGCCCACCAGCATGAACCGTCCGCGGGCTACGCCGCCGATCATCTTGAGGAAGCGCCGCTCGCCCGGACCGTAGATAGGCCCCGGCCGCACCACGGTGAGCGGAACACCGACCCGCTCGGCCGTGGCCAGCGCCATCTGCTCGCCTTCGAGCTTGGTCTGCTGGTAGATGTCGCCCGGCTGAAGCGGAGCGTCCTCGGTGACCGGCCCGTCCGACCCGACATCCCCGTGGACCCCGACGGTGCTGCAATGCACGAACCGGCTCGTTCCGGCCTCGGCGCTGCATTCGACCAGTTGCCTCGTGGCGTCGACATGGACCGTACGGTACTCGGAATCGGGCACCCCCGCGCGGCGGAACACGGCCGCGAGGTGATACACGGTGTGGATTCCCTCCAGGGCCTGCCGTACCACCTCCGGGTCCCGGACGTCCCCAGTGACAATTTCTGCACCCGCCTGAGACAGCTCGGGCGAACGTGGGGGCCGCCGAACCAGGGCCCGCACCGAATATCCCGAGGCCAGCAGATGGCGAGCCAGCGCCAGTCCGGTGTAGCCTGCCGCTCCCGTTATCAAGACCCGGCGACCGCTATTCTGAAGATCGGACAAGACGCTGGTCTCCTGGGTGAGCTCGGCGAGGGGCTCACCTTCGGGGTTGCTTAAACGCGCTGCACGATTCATGGGCCCACGAGAATGGGGGATCGAGGCGAGCGCGTCCGTGGCCTTCGTCACAAAGTAACGACGGGCCAGAACATACAGGCGCGGGGCCAGCTCGGATAGTGGGATTTAAGCCCGGGTCAACCGGGTTCGAGGTGCTGGGCCAGCGCGCTCACGATCCGGTCGAACGAAGTGAGCTCGCCGATCTCCGCATTGGTGAAGATCACCCCGAATTCACCCTCGAGCTGCGAGACGAGCATGAGGTGGTTCAGCGAGGTCCAGGACCCCGCGGTGGCGGCCGAGAATCCCGGGCCGATGCTCGGGAGCGGCACGTCGAGTACCTCCGCGAGAAGCTCGCGAACCCGGGCGGCCCTCTCGTCGCCGGCGCTCATGATTCGACCCGGGCGGCGATGGTGGCCACACCCGTCGGTGTGATGGACTCCACCCAGCCCGGCCACTCGGGCCCCGAAGCTCCGAGCGATCGGTGCCAGCGGGCGTCGTCTCCCACGGTAAATCCGTGATTCGCGAGGAACGGTGCTGCGACCTGGTTCCGGCCGGAATCCACGAACTCCGCGGACAGGGCGGATGCGCCGGCCTCACGGGCGTCGGCCGCGACCCGGGCCAGCAGTGCCGTTTCCACCGACTTCCCGATCACGCGGCAACTCATGAGAAAGGACTCCAGGTGCCAGACATCGGGGCCTGGGCTGACGATGGCCACCGCCGTCAAGCCGAAATCCCCGAACCGGTCCACCACGCGCATGGTGTAGATCCGCCACTCGCTCGCGCTCGCCCGGCGCCGGATGGTCGGCTCGTCATGCCTCCGGGTGGTCAGGTTGAACTGGTTGGTCTTGGCCAGCAACTGCACCACCCGGCCGACGCTGTTCTCGCCGACCAAATCTATCTCCACCCGGATTTCGAGGCCCCGCAAGAAGTCCTCCAGCGACCCGACCGCGCCACGGTAAGCCTCCCGGCTCCGGGATTCCTGGTACTGGCGAGTCCGCTGCGCGTCTTCCGCGGTGTGCTGAAGGACGATCAGCGAGGAAAGCGACCCGACCCAGTGGGCATAGAGCGATGGATCGGCCGGCATCTCCGGGATCCGGAGCTCGGGAAGCTGCTCGCGCACCCAGGCCCGCTCGTGCGGGCTGTCGTCGATCAGCAGCATGTGCTCCAGCCCGATGTTGAGCTCCCGGGCGATCGCTCGGATGTTGCTCGCCTTGTCCTCCCAGTTGATCCGGTACGCCGCCAGATGCTCCTCCCGGATCAGCATGGCCGGATGGGTGCGCAGCGCCGCAAGCGCTTCCTCTTCGTTGTTCTTGCTGCACACGGTCAGCAGAATGCCCTGCCGCTGTAAGTCCAGCAGCTCCCTCTGGAAGTCCACGAACTCGCTGCCGGGCCAGTGGTGCCCGAGCGCGATGCCGCCCGGCCCCTCCTCGCCGAGCACGCCGCCCCAGAGCGTATTGTCCAGGTCGAGCACGATGCACTTGGTGGCCTTGCCCAGGGCGGCGAGCGCGAACCCCACGTACCGCTCGGCGACCGCGCCCATCAGGGCGTCGGACCAGCTCACGTGCCCCCGGTAGTGGGTGCGCCAGTTGAACGCATGATTCCGGCCCACCTGCGCCACCAGATCGGCCAACGGAAACAGGAAAGTGTGGGCCCGGGCGGCGAGGCGAAGGCGCAGGTGCTTGTTCGCGTGGGCGACCGTGTGGGCGAAGGTTCCCTTGCTGCGGAAGGCGTTGACGCCTTCCGTGCTCCGGCGCGGCAGGATGAAATCGTTCACCACCACGATGCCGGTGCCGGCGTGGTCGAAGACGTCGAGCCCGGCGAACAGCGGAGTCAGCAGCCCTCCGACCACCGGTTCGCTGAGGAGCGGTGGGTTCTCCGTCCAGCGCTGGTGCCAGAGCACGTCGCCGTCGATCGCCAGGAAGGTGACGTGGGGCCGGAACCGATAGAGCCCGGAGGCCGGATCGAGCAGCTCGCCGAGATACTGCCCGTAAGGCGCCAGATAGGTCTCGATCCAGAGCCCGGCCCGCGCCCCCTCAACCCGCAGCACCGAGAGAAAGGGCTCGAGGGTGAACGAGCCCAGCACCGCGACTCTGGCCCGCAGCGGCTCCGGAACCGACTCGGCCGGAATCCGGTCGAGCTTCCGGGCAGCCGACTGGTACGTGGACCAGGGGCTGCCCGGCGGCACACCGGCCGCGACAGCGGTCAGCGAGCCGCCGGCGAATTCAGGGAGAGGAGTCATGAAACTTACCGTCGGGTGAAGATGACCTTAGGCGGGTTGCCCTGAATGATACTGTTGGCCGCGATGGTCCCGCTCACGACCGAGCCGGCGGCGACGATCACGTTGTCGCCGATGACCGCTCCGTCGAGCACCACCGAGTTGGAGCCGAGCCAGACCCGGTCGCCGATCCTGATGCCTTTGCTGACGGAGCCCTGCTCCCTGAGGGGCACCTCCAGCCGGTCGAAGCGGTAGTTGCCGGTGATGATCGAGCAGTTGGGGCTGATGAGGACGTCATCGCCCAGGGTGAGGCCGCCCGCGCCCGCCCCGATGAAGCAACCGGTCGAGATCTGCACCCGCCGGCCCATTACGAAGGGGCCGCTGATCTTGATCTTGGTGAAGGCGGAGATGACACATCCCTTGCCCCACGACGTCGAAGGGGCGAGGTCCACTTCCGCCTTTCCGCTCACGATGGCCCGATGCTTCCAGAAGTAATAGAGCTGGACCACGGGCATCGGGATGAGCGCCCTACGGGCCAATTTCCATTTCGGCATCGCGCGATGAGTCTCCTCGGGTCATCCCAGGAACCTGCTTCGCAGTCCCGGCGTCGGCACCCTGCACGCATCCTGCCGGCCAAACCATCGGTATCGCCGCCGGGCGCTCCAGTCGTACACCGCGTCACGGATCGGCCGCGGCACGGCGAGGAGCAGGGATAGCGCCGGCCAGAGGCCGCTCAGCCGGCGTACGATTCGTAGAACCGCGGTGGAACGCTCGTACACCCGCCCGTCCTCGATCAGGACGATGGTCGCGAGGGGAGCGCCGGCGTACCCCCTCCGCCGAACGAGCGCCGCGGCTCCTTCGCTCTGCAGCGGCGCGAAGGCGAACCGTCCGCGCGGGTCGCGGTCGATCACGAACAGCACCCAGGCGTTGCACAGGTTGCAGACTCCGTCGAACAGCACGACGGCGCCACCGGACGCTTCGTCGGTCATTCCTGAAGCGTCGGACCGTCCGGCTCCGGCGGAGCCTGGAGCAACTGGAGCAGCGCCTGCCGCAGCTCGGGATTGGGTGAGAGCTTCGCCGCGTGGTCCAGCGCGCGCTGCATCTGCGGCCGCGCCCCCGGACCCCTGCCCTGGTAGGCGTACACCAACTGAACGAAGGGAAGGGCCAGGCTGGCGGCCGCGCTCTGCGCGGTCGGGTCCAAGGCGGCCGATCCCTCCTCCAGCAGATCGGCGTACCGGTACGCGCCGTAGACCAGCGCCTCGCTCGCCGGAACGTCCAGCGGAGCGCTGGCCAGCCGCTTGAGATCGAGGCGGGGGTCGGTGGTGTCCGGCAGCGCCGTCTGAAGATGGAACCCCAGCCCCTTCTGCACGACGTAGTCTCCCAGCCCCGCGAAGCCCCGGCCCGCGGTCACCGCCCAGACGATCGGTCGCCGGCCCAGGTTCTGTTGCACCACGCTGAGCGACATGATGTCGTTCGGGTAGAGCACGGTCCCGGGACTCAACTCGCGGGTGAGCGGGCCGAGCTTCACGCTTTGAGGGTCACCCACGTAGTAGCCGTTCATGGCCGAAGCGATCGCCGAGTCGCTCATCCCGTGCAACGACGCCTGGGGGCGCGGCGGGATCGAGTCGCGCCAGATCGCCGGAAGCTTGGCGACCTCCACCGGCCGGGTGGGATTGTCCCGGAGCTGCCGCATGTACCAGTCGGTGTTGGCCAGCGCCAGACAGACTACCGTCACGTCCCGGCGGATCCCCGCCACCTCCTGCGCCCACCAGAGCGGGAAGGTGTCGTTGTCGCCGTAGGTGAAGAGCACGCCGTAAGGGGGCGCGCTGTTGAGGAGATCGTAGGCGAAGTCGGCGGCGAGTCGCGCGTCGGGCCCGTGCCGCCGGGAGGCGGCGTCGAAGTTGAGCGCAACCGGGAACAGGGCGAGACCCAGCACCGCCGGCGCCAGCCGGCGCGCGTTCCCACCACGGGCCGCCAGGTCCCGGGCGAGCGCCGCGATGCCGATGCCGGCCCAGAGTCCCCAGACGATGAAGCTCACGACGAAGAAGTAGTCCCGCTCCCGCACCTCGTGATCTTCGGATCGCGGGTACCGATCGAATCCGAGGCTGAACCCCGGCCGAAAGTTCATGTAGGCCACCAGCCCGAGCCCCGTCACCAGGAACAGGAGGAGCAGGAGCCACCAGTTGGCGCGGTCGCTTCGGCGCTGAGCCAGCAAACCGCGCACGCCGAAGCCGGCGAAGGCGATGGTGACCAGCGTGCGGAGCGCGCCCTCCAGCGAGCGGGCCCACTGCCAGTCGAAGTACTGGAAGTAGTTCAGGAGCTGTAGCCCGAGAATCCCCAGGGTGCGTCCCGGGTTATCCGGACCGTGCGCCACCGTCGGATCGTCCAGCGGGGTGCGGGGCGGGTACTGAGCGCGGCGGATGACCGCGAGCAGCGCGTCGAAAGTAGCCGGCGCCGCCTCGTTGATGATCGGGTTCTGCCCCGAACGGATGTAGAGGTAGAGATACGGCGTAAACCCCACGGCGGCGATGACGAGGCTCACCATGGCGAACCCGCCGGCGCCACCGGTGGCGGCGAAGAGCGCCGCCGCCACGAAACAGAGCGCGCCTGCCGCGGTGAGGGTCGTGCTGCCGAGTCCGGTTCCGATGAGGAGGGACCAGACTCCTGCCACGACCGCCACTTGCCCCCACTCCTGCCGCCGGAGCGCCGGGTGGGCCGCCGGCTCGCGCCAGAGCGTCACCCCGAGGAAACCGACGATCGCGGGGCCGGCGAGCAGCGCCAGCAGATGGTTGCCGATCGAGATGCCGGCCAGGAAGACGACCAGCAGCAGGAGCCGCGGTGCGCGTTCGGTATCCCGCTGCCGGCGCCAGAGATTCACCAGCCAGGTCATGGCGGCAATGGTGAAGGTCGCGACCCCGTAGACCTCGGTTTCGTTCGAGTTCTGCCAGTTGGTGAACGCAAAGGCGCCGAGGATCGCGGCAGCGGCCGCCCCCCCGACCCGCAGCAGCCGGCCCGTCGCCTCGTCCAAGCCGGCAGCCCAGCCGCGCAAGGATTCGTGCACCGCCAGAAAAAAGAACCCCGCCGCGGAGGCACTGAGCACCGCGCTGAGCAGGTTGGTGCGGTAGGCGAACTCGCCTATCGGCAGCAGCCGTCCCCACACGTGCGCGATCAGCACGAACAGCGGAGTGCCTGGCGGATGGGGGATGCCGAGGGTATACGCCGCCGCAATGAACTCGCCGGCGTCCCAGAAAGTCACGGTAGGCGCGAGGGTGACGACGTAACCGGTGAGGACCAGTGCGGCCACGGCGACCGCGGCCCGATACACTACGGAGCTCCGACCGCGCGGGCGACGGCGAGCGCCTCCCCTGCGGCGGCGACATCGTGCACCCGGAAGAGCCGGGCGCCACGTCCCCACGCAAGCGCGCAGGCGGCGGCAGTGGCGCGATCGCGGTCTTCCACCGGCCGGCCGGTGACGGCGCCGAGAAACCGCTTCCGCGACGGCCCGACGACCACGGGGCGGCCGAGGGCCTGCAGGGCCGCGAGCTGATCGAAGAGCTGAATGTTCTGCTCCACCGTCTTGGAGAAGCCGAACCCCGGGTCGACGGCGATCGCTTCCGGTGCAATCCCGGCCACGGTCGCCGCGAGGACGGCTTCACGCAGTTCCGCCAGAACCTCGGCCACGACCCCGTCGCGGTACTCGGCGTGCGCGTACGAGGCGATCTCCAGGAGGGCGCCGCGGGAGTGCATCAGCACGACGCCGGCGCCCGCCTCGGCGGCCACCTTCGCCATCGCCGGTTCGAGCCTGAACGCGCTGACGTCATTCACCGCGGCCGCCCCGCCCTCGAGCGCCTGCCGCGCGACCTCCGCCTTTACCGTATCCACCGAGATCAGCAGGTCGGGCCGAGCCCGAGCCAGCGCCTCCACCACCGGTACCACGCGGCGGAGCTCTTCTTCCAGGGAGACCGGCTCGCTCCTCCCCGGACGGGTGGACTCGCCGCCGACGTCCACGATCGTCGCCCCGGCCTCCACCAGCGCGTCGGCGTGAGCCAGGGCGACGTCGGTCGCGGTGAACCGGCCGCCATCGCTGAAGCTGTCCGGAGTGACATTGAGGATGCCCACGAGAACCGGCCGGTCAAGGGGCACGGGCCCGCGGGCGGTCCGCCAGAGTTCCGGCGGGTCGGCCGGGAGCGCCAGGCCCACCTGCTCGGCGGCGGCGGCCAGTGGTTCGGGGACGGTCCAGGGGCGTGCGAAGGCGCTGAGGCGCGAGCGGCTTCCCGCCAGCACCGCCCAGGAGTCCCCGGTCAGCACCTCGAGACCGAGGCCCCCGGCGAAGCGGACCAGGCTCTCGAGCGTGGCCTGGTCCAGCCCGGTCAGGTGGACGGCGAGGGGAGCGACGCCACCCGCGGCGGTCGCCGCCAGCCCTTCCTCCCACCCATGCGATCGAAGCGTCTCACGCACGGCGTCCGGAGAATGGAGCGCCAGTGGCGTGGCGCTCACGCGCCGGCGGGTTCCGCGGGCGGCGTCCCGAGCAGCGGCGCGCGTGCGGGCGGAACGCCCGGCTTGGCCGGCGGGGTGGTCGGTGCCGCGGCCGGATCGGCGGGCGGCAGGGAGCGCGGTGGAAGAGGCTGGCCCTTGACCAACAGGTCGAGATCCTCCCGATCGATGGTCTCGCGCTCGAGCAGCGCGTTGGCGATCCGGTCGAGCAGCTCCCGACTGACGCTCAGGATCTGCATGGCCCGGGCGTAGGCCTCGTCGATCAGGCGCTTCACCTCGTCGTCCACCATCTGGGCGGTACGCTCGGAGATCTCCCGGCGCTGGGCAAACTCCCGGCCCAGGAAGATCTCCTGCTCCTTGTCGCCCACCGCTAGCGGACCGATCAGCTCGCTCATGCCGAACTGCGTGACCATCCGGCGAGCCAAACCGGTGGCGCGCTCGATGTCGTTCCCCGCACCGGTCGTCACCTTCTCGGCGCCGAAGATGATCTCTTCCGCCACCCGGCCACCGAAGAACATGGCGAGGCTGCCGATCAGCCAGTCCTTGCTGTAGTTGTGCCGGTCTACCTCGGGCAGCGAGGCGGTGAGTCCGAGCGCGCGGCCCCGGGGCACGATGGTCACCTTATGGATCGGATCGCTGCCCGGGATCTTGACCGCGACGATGGCGTGGCCCGCCTCGTGGTACGCGGTGAGCTTCCGTTCCGCCTCGGTGAGGACCAGACTCCGCCGCTCGACGCCGAGCATGACCTTGTCCTTGGCATCCTCGAAGTCGTGCATGTCCACCAGGGTTTTGTTGCGCCGGGCGGCGAGCACCGCCGCCTCGTTCACCAGGTTGGCGAGATCGGCCCCCGCCATGCCGGGCGTGCCCTTGGCGATCGTGTCGAGCCGTACGTCCGACGCCAGTGGAATCTTGCGGGTGTGGACCCGAAGGATTCCCTCCCGGCCGCGCACGTCCGGAGCGTCCACCACGATCTGACGGTCGAATCGGCCGGGCCGGAGCAGTGCCGGGTCGAGCACGTCGGGACGGTTGGTGGCCGCTACCAGAATCACCCCGTCATTCGACTCGAAGCCGTCCATCTCGACCAGGAGCTGATTGAGCGTCTGCTCCCGCTCGTCGTGGCCGCCGCCCAACCCGGCGCCGCGATGGCGGCCCACGGCGTCGATCTCGTCGATGAAGATGATGCAGGGGGCGTGCGCCTTGCCCTGCTCGAAGAGATCGCGCACCCGGCTGGCGCCGACGCCGACGAACATTTCGACGAAGTCCGACCCCGACATGGAGAAGAACGGGCGCCCGGCCTCACCGGCGACCGCCTTGGCCAGCAGCGTCTTACCGGTGCCGGGCGGACCCACCAGGAGCGCACCCTTGGGCAGCCGTCCGCCGAGCCGGGTGAACTTCTGCGGATCCTTCAGGAACTCGATGATTTCCTGAAGCTCGACCTTGGCCTCGTCGGCCCCGGCCACGTCGGCGAAGGTGACCTTGGGCGTGTCGCCCGCCAGGAGTTT
The DNA here is from genome assembly GCA_013813145.1 of Gemmatimonadales bacterium. GTDB lineage: Bacteria > Gemmatimonadota > Gemmatimonadetes > Gemmatimonadales > GWC2-71-9 > CAVVWJ01. Next base: position 6,123 of record JACCSE010000207.1, on the reverse strand, counting down.
CGCTTTGGACTTGCCGAAGGCAAAGGCGCGGCTGCCGCCGGCCTGGAGCTGGCGCAGCAGGAAGAACCAGAGGCCGAGGATGACGATCCAGGGCAGCGCCGCGATGATGATGGCGGTGATGCCCCCCTTGGGCTCCTTGGCCAGAATGGGGACCCCGGAGTCTTCCAGCCGCTTGATGAAGGTCTCGCTGTTGGCGACTGGAAGGAGGACCTGGAAGCTCTTGGCCGTCCGGCCGTCCTGAGTCACCGGCGTGCGGAAGTCGCCTTCCAGCCGCTTGCCGTCGAACACCTCGACCCGGGCGATGTTGCCCTGGTCGAGCTGCCGGCTGAACTCAGTGTAGGAGAATTCCTGGGTGGGGTTCCGCTGGCGGCTCATCATCTGAAACAGGGCGAGCGCCAGCAGGCCCACCAGCAGCCAGAGAGCCAGGTTCTTGCTCAGGTTGCCCCAGTTGGTGCGGGGGGGCCGGGAAGGTAGTCGGTCTGCCATTTATTCCAGATCCGCGATGAACGGGAGATGTCGGTAATTCTCGGCATGGTCGAGGCCGTACCCCACCAGAAACGCCGGCGGCGCGCGGAAGCCGACGAAGCGCGCTTCCGGGCGCGGCTCAGCCGCCAATTCCTTGTCCAGAAGCGCGCAGATGGCCAGGCTTCCCGGCCGCCGCTTGCCCAGCAGCGTCATGAGCCGCTGAAGCGTCTTGCCCGTATCAATAATATCCTCGACCAGCAGGATGTGTTTCCCTTCGAGCCGGGTCTCCGGATCGTAAAGCAGACGGACGGTCCCGCTGGAGACCTTGCCGTCGCCGTAGGAGCTGGCGACCAGGAAATCCACCTGGATGGGACGCTCGATCTTGCGCACCAGGTCGCTCAGGAAGATGAAGCTTCCCTTCAGCAGGCCCAGCACCAGGAGTTCGCCGTCGGGGTACGCCTCGGTGATCTCGGCGCCGAGCGTCTCGACCCTCGCGGCGATGGTGGCCCCGTCGTAGACGATGGATTTGACCGGCTTTCCGCCGGTGCGGCGGAGGACCTCAGGCGTACTCAGCATCGACACGCAGCGCCTCCGCACCGCCGGACGGAAGGAGGGCGTCGGACCGGCAGACGCCCGGAATCCACACGATCGCCGCCTTCGCCGCGACGACGGGCCACTCCTCGCGGCGGCGGCGAGGTACCCGGGCGTCCTGGAAACAGCGTACCACCAGCCGACGGCCGGCACCGGCCAGCGGCCGTACCCGATCGCCGGGCGACCAGCCGCGGACCAGCAGCGGGTCGGGAGTGAACCAGGCGACGAAGGCGGCGCGCTCTTGACGCTCGGGAGCCCTCTCAGGCCGCCAGCGCAGACGCCACCGCCCCCAGGCTCCCTCGCCTGCGTTCCCGTCCAGCATCCAGGGGGCATCCCGCGTCGAGTCAGCGATGCGCGCGAGCCGGAGCCGGCCGAAGGAGAGCTCCGCCCGCCACCCGCCGCCGAGCGGCACATGGGCGCCGCTGGTACCCCGCGCCACAAGAGCCAGAACTCGCGCCGCCCGCGTTGGACCGAGCGGACAACCCGCGCGGCGCGCCAGAGCCATGATGACGGATTCCGCCAGGGCTGAATCATAGCCGCCCAGGGGGGCACCAGCAACGGAAATTCCGCCGTCGTCGGCGCGTGGATCGAGCTCGGGCAGTCGGTCGAGCGCGGCGTCCCAGGCGTCCCGGCCGCGGGCCGCCTGCCGCCCGGCGCGGAGCAGCCGGTCGTCCACCGCCGCCACCCGCCGGCGGAGGAACGGGAGCAGCTCCACCCGGAGCCAGGAGCGGAGATGAGCCGGGTCGGCGTTGGCGGGATCGATCCAGACCGGCAGGCTACGCTCTCGCACGTAGCGGAGCAGCATCTCGCGCCGGAAGGGGAGTAGTGGACGCACCAGCCAGCCGGACACGGCGCGCATTCCGGCCAACCCCGCGGGGCCGCTCCCGGCCAGGGCCCGCATGAGGACGGTTTCGACCTGATCGTCGGCGTGGTGAGCAGTGAAGACCGTGGCGGCGCCGAGCCGGAGCCGGGTGGCCGCCAGCCAGGCGTAGCGCGCGAGGCGTGCCTCGGTCTCGCCGGACCCCGCGCCCAGGCCGAGCGCCACCGACTCCCAGAGGATGCCACGCTCCCCGGCATAGTCGCGCAGCCGCTCCGCCACCCGCGCGCTGTCGGGGTGAATGCCATGGTCCACGTGGGCGGCGATCGGCTCGAGCCGGTGCCGGTCGGCGCACCGGAGCAGGAGGTCGAGCAGCGCGACCGAGTCGGGACCGCCCGAGACCGCGACGAGGGCGCGGCCGGATGGAATCCGGAGTGTCGAGAGGTGGGCGTGGAACTCGGCCAGGAGATCCATCGGCCGAAAGTTAATCGCGCGGCCGCGGAGGTTCGCGCACGCCATCAGGCAGCGGTAGGTCATTCCGAGCGGCGTGAACTACTCGGCCCGGAGCGCGCGCATCGGCTCGACTTTCGTGGCGCGGCGGGCCGGAAGGAAGGTCGCCAGCAGCGCCACCAACGTCAGCATCACGCCTGCCCCGAGCAGGCTCACCGGGTCGGTCGAGGTCACCCCGTAGAGCTGCGCCTCGAGCACTCTCCCGCCGGCGAGCACTCCAACCGTACCGACGGCGGCTCCGATCAGCGCAAGCTTCAGCCCCTGAACCAGCACCAGCCGGAGGACCGACCGCTCCGACGCCCCAAGGGCCATACGGATGGCGATCTCGTGGGCGCGCTGGCTGACGAGGTAGGCGATCACTCCATAGAGTCCCACCGCGGCCAGGAACAGCGCCGGAATCGCGAACGCGAGGAGGAGACCGGTCACCAGGCGGCGGTAGGCGAAGGTGTCCCGAAGCGAATCGGTGAGCTGGTAGACCCCGCTCCTCAGGTCGGCACCCTCGAGCGGAATGTCCGGATCCACGCCCTGAACGGCTCGGTGGAGGAGCAGCGCCGAGCTACCCGGGTCCGTCCGCACCCGAGCCAGGAGCGCGATCCGGGGCCAGACCGCGAGAGTGTATGGGACGTAGACCTCCGGCACGATGTCCGCTTCCGGGGCGTAGTGTCGCACGTCGCCAACGACGCCCACAACCGACGACCGTACCGGCTCCCCGAAGTCCAGCCGTCCCTGCGCCGACTTGAAGACGGTTATCCGCTCCCCGATCGGGTTCCGGCCGGGCCAGTAGCGCTTCGCCAGCGTCTGATTGACGAGCACCGCTTGGGCCGGGCTCCGGATGTCGTCGGCGGTGAGGTTGCGGCCCGCGACGAGAGGAACGCCGGCGGTGCGCAGGTAGGCGGTATCGATGACGCGGAAGAGCACCTCCCCTGCGTCTTCCCGGTCGGACCGGGCGCCGTCCACCTCGATCTGGGAAGGCATCGAGGCACCGCTCAATGGTACGTGGTTCGTCAGTGCCACCGAGATCACCCCGGGCACGCGCGCGACGGCGTCCGCGAGAGTGCGATAGAGGACCAGGGCGCGGGCTGGATCGTCGTAGCGGGGAGAGGGTGGGTCGATCGGAATTGCCAGCAGGCGATCCGGCTCGAAACCCACGTTCACTTCCTGGAGCCGCAGGATGCTGCGCAAGAGCAGCCCCGCTCCGACGAGCAGTACCAGTGCCAGGGCGAACTCGGTCACCACCAGGCCGGCCCGGACGCGATGGCGCGAACGCGCGGTGCCGGAGCCTGCGGTCTCCTTCAGCTCGCCGGCCAGCGTTCCGATCACCGGGCGCAGAGCGGGGATCAAGCCGAAGGCGATCACGGCTGCCACACAGATCGCCATCCCCATCAGAAGGGGCGCGACATCGACGGCGATCTCGTCGACCCGCGGAAGCACGTCCTGGCCCACGCGCCGGATCACTCCAGTGAGCCACACCGCGACGCCCAGTCCGAGCGCGCCGGCCGTGACACCCAGCAGGAGACTCTCGGCGGCCAGCAGGCGGAACAGGGCCGCGCGCCCGGCGCCGAGCGCGGTCCGGATGGCCAGCTCGCGCGACCGGGCCGTCGCGCGCGCGAGGGAGAGGTTGGCGACGTTGACACAGGCGATCAGCAACACGAGCACCGCGGCCGCGGTCAGCAGGCGGAGCTGGGCCCCGGTATCGCCCAGCACCTCGGCCTCGACCGGAAAGAGCGCCACCGATCTCCAGCCGCCGCTTTCCGCCGGATAACTGTCGGCCAGGCGAGCGGCCACGGCGGACAGCCCGCGGGAAGCGGCGGCGGTGTCTACCCCGGCTCGCAGCCGGCCCACGATACGGCTATCGGTGTGAAGTCCCCGCTGTTGCAGCGCTCGATCGGTAGACAGAATGACCGTGATCGGCGCGTAGAGCTCGGCCCAGGTGGGATAGCCGTAGTCCACCGGCAACACCCCGACCACGGTGTAGCTCCGGTCGCCCAGTACGATGTTCCGCCCGACGGCGGCCGGATCGCCGCCGAACCTGCGTTGCCACAGGCGATGGGAGAGCATTACCGCGGCCGGCGCGCCGGGCGCCCAGTCGCCGGCGATCAAGGTCCTCCCCACAGCGGCCCGGGTCGGCAGAACCTCGAAGAATTCGTCGGTCACATATGCTGTCACCAGCCGCTCGGCCCCGGCCGCGGTCTTCATGACCGTCCCGAACCCACGGGCGAAAGCCAGCCCATCGAACAGGTTGGTGGCGGCCCGCCAGTCCTGGAAGGTGGGGTACGAGGCCAGCCGGTTGTTCCCGGCGGAGTCGCTCTCGAAGGCCACGACTACGCGGTCCGCCGGCGCGTAGGAGAGCGCTGGAGCAGCACCGATCGGAGTACGCTGCCGGCCGCGGTCGCGGCGCCGAGGCCCAGGGCTAGGGTGGCGACGACGGTGACCGTGTACGCGGGGGAGCGTCGGAGGGTGCGGGTGGCGTGGCGGAGGTCGGCGATCATGGGTGTTCGATCATGCGCCCTTTGCCGCCGGGAGACAAGATCGAGCGACCGTGCGGGGCCGGCTCGGCGGCGAATTGACGTGACAATGCATTTGCATTACCCTTCGGTAAGATATCGCCCTACCTCTTACAGGAGGGTTCGATGGGAAGCACGGTTCGCCGCTCCGCCCGCAAGCGCCCGACCATGCGCAACGAACTCGTCAGCAAGGTTACGGCAAAGGCCCAGACCACCCTGCCGAGTGGCGTCCGTAAGGCCCTCGCGGTGGGTCCGGGTGACTCGCTCCGATACCGGATCGAGGGGCATCGCGCCATCATAGAGAAGGACGATCCAGCGTCCCAGCACGCCGATCCGGCGGTGGGAGCGTTCCTGACTTTCCTCGCCGACGATCTTTCGGAGCATCCCGGGCGTCTGCGCGGTGTGCCCAGGCTCCTGCTTCGCCGAGCGCGGGCTCTGGCGCGTGGTATCACGATCGACCACACGGGACCAATCGAAGGAAGCGTTGCCCTCTGAGCGCCGCGGCCGCGGTGGTCGGCGCCCAGAGACCCCAAGCGACGCTCCCCTTCCCGTGGCACGGGGATGGACACTTGCGTTCCATCCCTGCTTGCTTGACCAACTCGAGCGCCTCGTCGCGGCTACCCAGAAGGAAGTCGAGCGCGCCGGGCGGCGCGAGGCGCACCAGCCTGGCCCCAACCAGAAGCTCCTTGCTCACGAACTCAATCTGATGTTCGAGGCCATTCCGCGTGACCCGGGTGCAGCCGGGTACCGGTTGGGCCACACCCTTGGCAGGGAGCACACGCACTGGCGCAGGGGGAAGACCGGTGGCGGGCGCTACCGTCTGTTCTTTCGGTTCCGGAGTGACGCGCGGCTCATCGTGTATGCCTGGGTCAACGACGAGGACTCACTCCGAACATATGGAAGCGACACCGACGCGTACCGTGTCTTTGCGGAACGCCTGGCGCGGGGATCTCCGCCGGGCGACTGGGATGCGCTCGCAGCGGAGGCAGGAAGTCCTCCGGCCCGCAGGCGCGCCGCAGATATCGGTGCCCGGCGTGATCAATGAAGGAAGGCAAGCCTAAAGGCGGGAAACCCTTGAACCGCGAGGGTCCAAGTGGTTGACAGACCAGTAGCAGGGGTGGGACTCGAACCCACGACCCCGGCATTATGAGTGCCGTGCTCTAACCACCTGAGCTACCCTGCCGCGGCGCCGGAATGTTAGCCCCGGCTGACACCGAACTCAACTCACCGCCTCGC
>JACCSE010000171.1 GCA_013813145.1 Gemmatimonadales bacterium | reverse complement strand
TGATGCTAGGTGAGACCGAGACCACGATCCGGGAGGATGCCGCACCCGAGCGGATCGTCCGTTGGATGTTCGAGCGGTTCGCCGGGCGCCGGCTGGTAGTCACCACCGCCTTCGGCATGGAAGGGTGCGCCCTCCTCGACATGGTGGCGCGGGAAGGGGCGCCGGTCCCGGTGCTCTGGCTCGACACCGGGTTCCTGTTCCCCGAAAGCCACCGTCTGCGAGAGCGGCTGGCGGCGCGGTATCCCCATCTCGTCTTCGAGAACCGGGGCACCTCCGTCTCGCCGGAGGAGCAGGAGGCCCGCTACGGGTCCGAGCTCTGGCGCCGCGATCCGGACACCTGCTGCCGGATCCGGAAGGTGGACCCGATGCGCGAGGCGCTGGAGGGAGTGGACGTGTGGGTCACCGGGCTCACCCGGACCCAGTCGGCCACCCGGGCGCGCACCCGCGTAGTCGAATGGGACTGGCAGTATCAGGTGCTGAAGGTGAGCCCGCTGGCCGGCTGGGACCGCGCCAAAGTATGGGAGTACGTGCAGGCCAACGACGTGCCCTACAACGAGCTGCACCAGCGCGGCTATCCCACGGTCGGCTGCACCCACTGCACCCTGCCGGTGGCCGGCGCCCGGATCGACAGCTATTCCCGCGAGGGGCGCTGGGCGGGAACCCAGAAGATGGAGTGCGGGCTCCACCTGTCACCAGGCTGAGCGGGCGGGAGCACCTGGATGTCATCCCGAGCGGAGCGAGGGATCTTGGCGCGATACCAGAGTCCAGCGAACAAGCTGCCTCGCTGCGCTCGGGATGACATCATCCAATAGGGAATTCACGATGACCGGTAAGTCCGAATCCAAGGTCGAAGTCGCCAAACGCCACGGCCGGCACCTGCGCGGCACCATCGCCGAGACGCTGACTTCGGAGGCCACGCACTTCGGCCACGACGATACCGCGCTGCTCAAGTTCCACGGCACCTACCAGCAGGACGACCGCGATGCGCGCCGGGCGCTCGAGGCCGCCCGGGTGGAGAAGGCGTACTCGTTCATGGTGCGAGTGGCCATTCCCGCGGGCGCGATCACCGGCGAGCAGTACCTCGACCTCGAGCGCATCGCTGACGAGCACGCCAACGGTACCCTGCGGGTCACTACCCGCCAGGGCTTCCAGTTCCACGGCGTGCTTAAGGGTGACCTCAAGGCCGCCATCGCCGGCATCAACCGAGGGCTGCTCACCACCATCTCGGCCTGCGGCGACGTGCAGCGGAACGTGATGGGCTGCTCTGCGCCGCTGGGCGACGCCGACCATGCGGCGGTGCGCCAGGTGGCCGAGGCGCTCGCCCTCGAACTTCGTCCCGCCACCCGCGCCTACCACGAGATCTGGCTCGACGGAGAAAAGCAGGTGTCCACCGATGCGGAGGAGCCGTTCTACCAGGACCGCTACCTGCCGCGGAAGTTCAAGACCGCGGTCGGTCTCTCGACCGACAACTGCGTGGACATCTGGTCTCAGGACGTAGGGCTCCTTGCCATCGTGCGGGACGGCCGGATCGAGGGCTTCAACCTGCTCGTAGGCGGCGGGCTCGGCATGACCCACAACAAGGCCGATACCACCGCCCGCCTGGCCGAGCCGCTCGGCTTCGTGCCGACCGAGCACGGAGTCGAGGCGGTGCGCCTGGTGGCCGCGATCTTCCGCGACCACGGAAACCGGAGCGACCGGCGCCACGCCCGCCTTAAGTACCTGTTGGCGGAATGGGGCATCGCTCGCTTCCGCGAGGAGTTCCGCCGGCGCGCGTCGTTCGCCCTCGGGCCCGCCGTGGAGCTGCCCCCGCTGCCTTTCCACGACCACCTCGGCCCCCACCGGCAGAGCGACGGGCGCTGGTTCTACGGCGTGTTCGTCCAGAGCGGCAGGATCGTGGACACCGATGGCCACGCGCTCAAGACCGCGCTGCACCAGATCGTCACTCGCCTTCGGCCCGGGGTCCGGCTGACCGCGCAGCAGAACCTGCTGCTCACGGGTCTCGACGCCGATGGGATCGCAACGGTCGAGCGGACCCTCGGGGCACACGGCGTCACGCTTCCCGCCCAGCTCTCGGCGGTGCGGCGGTTCTCGATGGCCTGCCCCGCCCTCCCGACCTGCGGACTCGCCGTGGCCGAGTCGGAGCGTGCCATCCCCGCCCTCCTCGACCGGTTCGAGGCCGAGCTCGATGCGCTGGGGCTGCGCGACGCGCCGCTCACCCTGCGGATGACCGGCTGCCCCAACGGCTGCGCCCGTCCCTACACCGCCGATCTGGCGTTCGTCGGCCGCTCGCTCGACCTGTACAACGTGTACCTGGGCGGGGGGCTCGCCGGCGACCGGCTGGTCGACCTCTATCGCGCGGACGTTCCCACCGAAGAGCTGCTGGACACGGTGCGGCCGCTGCTGGCTCGCTGGGCGGCGGAGCGCGACGGCGGCGAAGGCCTGGGCGACTTTTATCAGCGCCTCATGGGGATCCGCGCCCGGCGCACCACGGTGACCGGCCGCGAGCTGCCGACGGTGGACCTGATTCCGCTGGAGGTGAGCCGGTGAGCGGACGGGCGCTGGTCCTCGCCGCCCACGGCTCTCGCCGCGATCCGGCCGCGGGCGCACTGGTCCGGCGGCTGGCCGAAACCGTGCGCGCCCGCCGGCTCTACGACGAGGTCGCGGTCGCCTTCCACCAGGGCGAGCCCGGGTTCGACGGGGTGCTCGACGAGCTGCGCTCCGAGGAGGTGACCGTCGTCCCGGTGATGACCAGCGCGGGACACTACAGCGACGTGGTGCTTCCCGCCGCGCTGGCCCGGAACCGCCGCTACCCCGAGCTCCGGTTGCGGCGAACTCCTCCGGTCGGATCCCACCCGGCGCTCGCGGCGCTGGTGGCGCGCCGGGTGAGCGAGGTGCTTCGGGAGCACATGCTGGCCCGCGCGGCCACCTCCCTTCTGCTGGTGGGCCACGGCACCGGGAGGCATACGGCGAGCCGTGATACGACCCTGGCGCTCGCCGACACGCTCCGGCGCCGCCGGGTCGCGGGCCAGGTGCTGGCGGGGTTCATGGACGACGAGCCTCCGATCGGCGAGGTGCTCCGGGCCGCGGCGCTCGGGTCGGTCCTGGTCGTGCCGTTCTTCATCGGGGGTGGCGCGCATGTGCTGGAAGACATTCCGGCCGCGCTCGGTCTCCCGGTAAAGGGACGCGCCGTCATCCTCGACGAGGCGATCGGCTCGCTGCCCGGCGTCGCCGATCTCGTCGTCGATCTCGCGCGCCGGCACCCACCGCCGCCACCCAGCTTCCGGGCGCGCACGAACCGGGTCGCCGCGGCCACGCCGGCCGGCACGGTGCATCTAGTGGGCGGGGGCCCGGGCGATCCGGGACTCATCACCGCCCGCGGCCTGGAGCTGCTCCGGCGGGCCGACGTCGTGGTGCACGACCGCCTGATCGGTCCCGAGCTGCTGCACGAGGCCCGGGCCGGCGCCGAGTTGGTGGACGTGGGCAAGGGGCCCGGGCACGCGGCGCTCTCGCAGGAGGAGATCAACGCCCTGCTGGTGGAGCGGGCGCGGCACGGGCGCGAGGTCGTACGACTCAAGGGCGGCGATCCCTTCGTCTTCGGCCGCGGGAGCGAGGAGCTGGCAGCTTGCCGGGAGGCGGGAGTCGAGGTCGCGGTCGTCCCCGGCGTGTCGAGCGCGATCGCGGGGCCGGCGGCCGCGGGCATCCCGGTGACCGCGCGAGGGATCGCGCGCTCGTTCGCGGTGGTCACCGGGCACCAGGCGGGGCCGGAGAACGAAGGCCCCAACGGCGCTTCGGGCCCGGACGTCGGGCCGCTCGCTGCCGTGGACACGATCGTGATCCTGATGGGTCGCGCCGCACTCGGCGGGCTCGCCGCCCGTCTCATCGCCGCGGGTCGGGACC
>JACCSE010000158.1 GCA_013813145.1 Gemmatimonadales bacterium | reverse complement strand
GAGCACGAGGGGTGAGATCGCCACTGCCAGGCACACGGCTGGTGGCTCATGACACCTGCCCCGCTGACCCCCGGCCCCGCTGCCCCCACGGATGTTCTACGGCGCCCGCTTCGGAACCTCCGGATCTCCGTCACCGACCGCTGCAACATGCGCTGCCGGTACTGCATGCCGGAGGCCGAGTACGTGTGGCTGCCGCGGGAGTCGATCCTGTCGTTCGAGGAGATCGACCGGGTGGCTGGGATCTTTGCCGGTCTCGGGGTCTCCAAGGTGCGCCTTACCGGGGGGGAGCCGCTGCTGCGGCACGATCTTCCAAAACTGGTGGCGCTCCTGGCGCGGCACGCCGCCCTGAACGACCTCGCGCTCACTACCAACGGCATTCTCCTGGGACGGGAGGCCGGGCGGCTTTACGCCGCGGGGCTTCGGCGGGTGACGGTCAGCCTCGACACCCTCCGGCCCGAGAGAATGGCCGAGTTCGCCCGGAGCCAGCGTCATGCCGACGTAATCGCCGGCATCGACGCCGCGGTCGCGGCCGGGTTCGGGTCGGTCAAGCTCAACACCGTCATCATCCGCGGATACAACGACGACGAGATCGTGGACCTGCTGGAGTTCGCCCGCGGGCGGGGGCTCGAGGCACGGTTCATCGAGTACATGGACGTGGGCGGGGCCACCGGCTGGAGCATGGACCAGGTGTTCTCCCAGCGCGAGATCGTGGCGGCAATTGCCGGGCGGTATGGGCCGGTTCGGCCGCTTCACCAGTCCACCTGGGCGCCGGCGGAGCGCTTCGCCCTGGCGGACGGCACCGTGTTCGGCGTGATCGCCTCCACCACCGCGCCCTTCTGTCGCACCTGTGATCGCGGCCGGCTCACCGCCGACGGGACCTTCCTGCTCTGCCTCTACGGTGAGCGCGGCCTCGACCTGCGAGAGCTGCTCCGCCTGGGGGCGGACGATACGGCCGTCGCGGCGGAGATTGCGGCCCTCTGGTCCGCCCGCACCGACCGGGGAGCCGAAGAGCGCGCGGAGCTGGCCGAGCGCGGAGTTCTCCACCGGATCGAGAGCCTGCGCGCCGATCCCCGGCGCGAGATGCACACCCGCGGCGGCTGATGGCGCTCCAGGTCGCGCTGATCCAGCCTCTCATTCCCCCGAACACCGGCAACATCGCGCGACTCTGCGCCGCGACCGACACCTCGCTGCACCTGATCGAACCGCTGGGATTCTCCCTCGACGACGCCGAGCTCCGCCGCGCCGGCCTCGATTACTGGCAGGACGTAGACCTCTGGGTACACCCCGACTGGTTTGCCTTCCGCGACGCGATGAGCCGCGACCGCTGTCTCTACTTCTCCGCCCGCGCCACCCGGAGCTTCTGGGACGCTCCGTTCCAACCCAACGGCTGCCTCGTCTTCGGCAACGAGACCGAGGGCATGCCCGAGCGCATCCTCGACAAGCACCCGGACAGATGCTTCCGCATTCCGATGACCGGCCCGGTCCGGAGCCTCAACCTGGCCACCGCGGTCGGCATCGTGGTCTATGAAGCGCTGCGGCGGTGCGGGGTTTGAGATGGTGCGGGTTTACCACAGAGGCACAGAGAGTTCTTGCTTTTCTCTGTGCCCTCTGTGTCCTCTGTGCCTCTGTGGTAAACCGGACTAGATTCCGCCGTTTTACGAACCGTCACCAGCACACTTGAAAGCGGCCCTGCATGCTCGGAAAAGTTGCCGTGGTCGGTGCCGGAAACGTCGGAGCCACCGCGGCCCAGCGGCTGGCGGAGAAGAATCTGGCGCGTACCGTCGTCATGATCGACGTGGTCGAAGGCGTTCCCCAGGGGAAGGGGCTCGACCAGTGGCAGTCGGGGCCCATCGAAGGGTTCGACACCCGCGTCATCGGCAACCAGTCGTACGACGATGCGGCCGACGCCGAGGTCTTCGTGGTCACCGCCGGCATCGCCCGGAAGCCCGGGATGAGCCGGGACGACCTGGTCAAGACCAATGCCGGCATCGTGCGGTCCGTCGCGGAGCAGATCGCCCGCGTGGCGCCGAAGGCGATCGTCGTCGTCGTCTCCAACCCGCTCGACGTCATGTGCTACGTGGCGATGAAGGCGACGGGATTCCCTCGCGAGCGAGTCATCGGCATGGCGGGTGTGCTCGACACCGCACGCTATCGCATGTTCCTCGCCGAAGCACTCGACGTGTCGGTCGAGGACATCCAGGCGATGGTTCTCGGCGGGCACGGCGATACCATGGTGCCGCTGGTCTCCTACACTACCGTCTCGGGCATCCCCGTCACTCAGCTCATCGATCAACGGAAGCTCGACGCCATAGTGGACCGCGCCCGCAACGGTGGGGCCGAGATCGTCGGCTTTCTGAAGACCGGCTCGGCCTACTACGCGCCGAGTGCCGCCGCGGTGCAGATGGTGGAAGCCATCGCTCTCGACAAGCGTCGCATCCTGCCCTGCTCGGCGTGGCTCCAGGGCGAGTTCGGGCTGAAGGACGTGTTCTGCGGGGTGCCCTGCAAGCTGGGGCGCGGGGGGTTGGAGCGGATCGTGGAGATCGCGCTGACCGATGCCGAGCGGGCGGCGCTGCACCAGTCGGCCGAGGCGGTCCGGGCGACGCAGGCCGTGGTGGACGGGTAGGCGACGTCATGCAACCCGCCCGTGTCCTCTGGGATTCGTCGATCGGTAAAAAGGTCGTCATGGCGGTCACCGGGCTCGTCCTGGTGGCCTACCTGGTCACCCACGTGGTCGCCAACCTGCTGGTATTCGAGGGACCCGGCCGCATCAACTCGTACGCCGCCCTTCTTCACGGCACCGGCGGCGCGCTCTGGGGCGCGCGCCTGGTGCTGATCGTGGCGGTGGCGCTCCACGTCGTGGCAGCGGTCCAGCTCGCCCGGCGCCAGCAGGCTGCACGCCCCGTCGGCTATGCCGCCGGGCGCGCTCCCCAGGCATCCACCTTCGCCTCGCGTACGATCCGGTGGGGCGGCGCGCTCATTCTGGTCTTCCTGGTGTATCACATTCTGCATTTCACGACCGGCACGCTGCATCCGAGCTTCGTGGAGCTGAACCCGCACCACAACGTCGCCACCGGCTTTCGGAATCCTCTGGTGGCCCTGTTCTACGTCGTCGCGATGGCGGCGGTCGGGTTGCACCTGTACCACGGCGTGTGGAGCAGTGGGCGGAGCCTGGGCCTGAGCCCCCCGTCGCCGCAACCACTCCAGCGGCGCCTGGCGCTGCTGCTGGCGTTGTTCGTCTGGCTGGGGTTTACCGCGATCGTGGTGGGGGCGCTGGCGGGAATCGTGGCGTGACGGAGAACGTGAACGGAACCTGTCATCCTGAGCGAAGCGAAGGAGCCATACCCCTGGCTCATGCCCTTCGCTGCGCTCAGGGTGACAAGCGTTAAGGGAGAGTGCCGGTGCAGCTGAAGAGCAAGGTCCCCGACGGCCCCGTCGAGCGTAAATGGGACAAGCACCGCTTCGAGATGAAGCTGGTGAATCCCGCCAACAAGCGGAAGCACACCGTGCTCGTGGTCGGGAGCGGGCTGGCCGGCGCCTCCGCCGCGGCCACGCTGAGCGAGCTCGGCTATAACGTGAAGTGCTTCTGCTTCCAGGACTCGCCCCGGCGCGCCCACAGCATCGCCGCCCAGGGCGGGATCAACGCGGCCAAGAACTACCGCAACGACGGCGACAGCATCTACCGCCTCTTCTACGACACCGTGAAGGGCGGCGACTTTCGCGCCCGCGAGGCCAACGTCTATCGCCTGGCGCAGATCAGCGTGGAGATCATCGACCAGTGCGTGGCCCAGGGCGTGCCGTTCGCGCGGGAGTACGGCGGGTTGCTGGCCAACCGGTCGTTCGGCGGAGCGCAGGTGTCCCGTACCTTCTACGCCCGCGGGCAGACCGGACAGCAGCTCCTGCTGGGCGCCTATCAGGCGCTGGAGAAGGAGATCGCGCGCGGCGGGGTGCTGATGTACCCCCGGACCGAGATGCTCGACCTGATCGTGGTCGACGGCCGCGCCCGCGGCATCGTCACCCGCGACCTCACGACCGGCAAGATCGAGGCACACGTGGCCGACGCCGTCGTGCTCGGCACCGGCGGCTATGGCAACGTGTTCTATCTCTCGAC
>JACCSE010000131.1 GCA_013813145.1 Gemmatimonadales bacterium | reverse complement strand
CCTTTCAACGGCTCCCCGACGTCGCCGAGGCCCTGACCGCTCTCGCCGGGCCTGCGGCTGCCCTGACGGACGCGGCGGACGAGCTGGACCTGCTCGCCGACCTCGCGACCGAACTGGCGCGGGCGCTGGAGGAGCGGCCCCCGCCCACCCTGAGCGACGGCGGCGTGATCCGCGCGGGGTACGACGCGGAGCTGGACGAGCTCCGCTCGCTCAGAGACGGGGGCCGGCAGTACATCGCGTCCCTCCAGCAGCGGGAACGAGACCGCACCGGGATCTCGTCGCTCAAGGTCGGCTGCAACAAGGTCTTCGGCTACTACCTGGAGATCACCAACGCGCACGCGGCCAAGGTGCCGGCCGACTACGAACGGCGGCAGACATTGGCCGGGGCGGAGCGGTACGTCACCCCAGAGCTCAAGGACTACGAGGCTCGCGTGCTCGGCGCGGAGGAGCGGATGGGCGTGCGGGAGGCGGAGCTCTTCGGCGCGCTCCGGGGTGCCGTCGGCGGCGCGATCGCCCGGATCCAGCGGACCGCCCGGGTGCTCGCCCGGCTGGACGTCTGGACCGCGCTGGCCGAGGGGGCGGCGCTGGAGCGATACGTCCGGCCCACGGTACACGCGGGGTTCGACCTGATCCTGCGGGAGAGCCGGCACCCGGTGATCGAGCGGATGATGCCGCGTGAGACCTTCATTCCCAACGACGCGCGCTTCACCGAGGGGGAGCGGGTGGCGCTGGTGACCGGCCCCAACATGGCGGGGAAGTCCACCATCCTCCGGCAGATCGGCCTCTGCGTGGTGCTGGCGCAGATGGGCGCCTTCGTGCCGGCGGCCGAGGCCTCGATCGGCGTCGTGGACCGCCTCTTCACCCGCGTAGGTGCCAGCGACAACCTGGCGCAGGGACAGTCCACCTTCATGGTGGAGATGAGCGAGACCAGCGCCATCCTGCACGATGCCGGCCCCCGGAGCCTAGTGCTGCTGGATGAGATCGGCCGGGGCACCTCGACCTATGACGGCGTCGCGATCGCCTGGGCCGTCACCGAGCACCTGCACGACAGGGTGGGCTGCAAGACCATGTTCGCCACCCACTATCACGAGCTCATGCAGCTTCCCGAGCGGCTCCAGCACGCCCGGAACTTCAACGTCGCGGTGCGGGAGACCGGCGACACCGTCGTCTTCCTACACCGTCTCGAGCCCGGCGGGACCGACCGGTCCTACGGCATCCATGTGGCGCAGCTCGCCGGTCTCCCGCAGGCGGTGGTCCACCGGGCTCGGGAGATCCTGCGCACGCTGGAGGGAGAGCACCGAATGGTGCCCGGAGCACCGCCCGCGGCGCAGGATCCGGGACAGCTCCCGCTCTTCGTCGAGCCGCCTCTCCGGCATCCGTTGATGGACGAGCTCCGGGACATCGACCTGAACGCGATGACTCCGCTTCAGGCCCTCAACCGGCTGGCCGAGCTACAGCGGAAGGCCGCGGACTAGGATAGCTTCCAGCCATGGCTTCATACCGGACGTTCTTCGGTCTCGCCGGCGTATCGCTCCATCTGATCGCCTGCGAGCGCCGGCCCGACGGCACCATGGGGCTGCCCTCCCAGACGACCACGACGGTCGAGAGCACCGCCGACCAGCCTCCGGTCGCCATCAACCCCGTTTCCCCGATGCAGTACCCGCAGGCGCTTCTGGACCAGGGGATCGAGGGCAGCGTACTGCTCCGGCTCTACGTGGACTCGGCCGGCGGCCTGCTGGCCGACTCCACCCGGATCGCCGAGTCGAGCGGCTATCCCGCGCTGGACTCGGCGGCGATGCAGGGGGCGGCCGGCCTCCGATTCTCACCCGCACTGCGGCGGGGCCGTGCGGTGGCGGCGCCATTCCTTCAACCGGTGCACTTCCGGAACCCGCGCCCCCGAGCCGCCGCGCCATGACTCACCCGCACCCGCGACCCTACGGCTCGGTGCTCGAGACGATCGGGTGGACGCCGCTCATCCGGCTGGGCCGCCTCGCGGCAGGTATCCGGACGCCGGTGTACGGGAAGGCGGAGTACGCCAACCCCGGTGCCTCAGTCAAGGACCGGATCGGGCTGGCCATCATCGAGGATGCGGAGCGTCGCGGGGAGCTGAAGCCGGGGGGAACCATCGTCGAAGGGACCAGCGGCAACACCGGCGTCGGGCTCGCGATCGCGGCCGCGATCAAGGGGTACCACTGTATCTTCACCATGCCCGACAAGATGTCCCAGGAAAAGGTGCGCCTGCTCAAGGCCTACGGCGCCGAGG
This sequence comes from Gemmatimonadales bacterium, assembly GCA_013813145.1. Taxonomy (GTDB): domain Bacteria; phylum Gemmatimonadota; class Gemmatimonadetes; order Gemmatimonadales; family GWC2-71-9; genus CAVVWJ01. The sequence goes on along the minus strand of JACCSE010000131.1, from coordinate 3,026 downwards.
TCGTCATCACCCCCACCGCCGTCCCGCCCGACCATCCCGATCACTACGTCATGAAGGCCAAGCAGATCGTCCGGGACACGCCGGGGTCGGTCCTGGCCGACCAGTTCTACAACCCGGTGAACCCAGAGGCGCACTATGCCTCGATGGGCCCGGAAATCTGGGAGCAGACCGAGGGCAAGGTTACCCACTTCGTGGCCGGTGCCGGCACCGGGGGCACGGTGAGCGGGGTCGGCAAGTACCTCAAGGAGAAGAATCCCCGAATCCGGATCATCGCCGGGGATCCGATCGGATCGCTCTACACCCACTATCACCGCACCCGGACGATGGGGGAGGGGCACCCCTACAAGGTGGAGGGGATCGGCGGCGACAAGATCCCGACTACCATCTGGTTCGACTGGATCGACGAATTCCGCCAGGTGCCGGATCGCACCTCGTTGACGATGGCCCGGCGGTTGGCCCGCGAGGAGGGCATCCTGGCCGGCGGCTCCGCCGGGCTCAACGTCTGGCTCGCCCTGGAGGTGGCCCGCGAGCTCGACGACCCCGAGGCCAGCGTGGTGACCGTGCTCTGCGATACCGGCGAGCGGTACCTCTCCAAGGTCTTCAACGACGAGTGGATGCAGGAAAACCAGATGCTCGAGGCGCCGCGGATCACGGTGGAGCAACTCCTCGAGCGCCGCCCCGCCGGGGCCCCCATCCTGGTGAGCGTCGCCCCCGCGGCGGCGGTGCGCCAGGCGCTCAACCTCATGAGCACCTGGGGAGTGAGCCAGATTCCGGTAGTCGATAACGGCGAGTCGGTCGGTGGGCTGATCGAGGGAAATCTGATGACCAGAGCGCTGAGCCAGCCGGCGCTGCTGGACCGGCCGGTCCGCGAGGTCATGGACCCGCCCTTCCCCGAAGTCGACGCCGCCACCCCGAGCGACCGGGTCGGCGCCATGCTCACCCGGGAGAGCCCGGCCACGCTGGTCCGCAAGGAGGGTAAGCTGATCGGTATCGTCAGCCGGTACGATGTGTTGCAGCAGTTGATCGGGACCAGGTGATCGTCCCCACCCCACCTTGTCATCCTGAGCGGAGCGAAGGAGCCCTGACCCAGCTCATGCTCCCTTCGCTCCGCTCAGGGTGACAAAGACCCACATGCGCATAACCGTACTGACCGGCGGCACCTCCTCCGAGCGCGACGTCGCCCTGGCCTCGGCGGTTCAGGTGGTCGCCGCCCTCAGGTCGAGGGGGCACGACGTCGCGGTAGTGGACACCGCGCGAGGCTACATTCCAGAAGCGGACGAAGCCTCGCTCCTGCATGGAACTGTCGGCATCGCGCCTCCGTCCATAGAACAGTTGCACGGTCTCGAGCGGGGACTGCTCCTCTCCGGGCTCGGCAGCCTCGCCGTGGTGCAGGACGCAGATGTGCTGTTCCTTGCACTCCACGGCGGCAGGGGTGAGGACGGCACGGTACAGACACTCCTGGAGATGGTGGGCGTCCCCTACACCGGGAGCGGGCGGCTGGGCAGCGGAATGGCCATGGATAAGGACATATCGAAGCGTCTTTTTCGCATGGCCGGCGTGCCGACCGCCGATTGGGTGATGGCCCCCGCTGAACGGGCGCTGGTGGGACGCGAGTTTGGATGGCCGGTAGTGGTGAAGCCCTCCAAACAGGGATCCACGGTCGGGTTGACGGTCGTAAAGGAGCCTGGCGACTACGGGGACGCAGTGGACCTGGCCCGGCGCTACGACGACGAGGTGATGGTCGAGCGGTTCGTGCCGGGACGGGAACTGACGGTGGGTATCCTGGAGCGGGAGGCTCTCGCGGTGGGAGAGATCATTCCGCGGCACGAAATTTTCGATTACGAGTGCAAATACACCCCTGGCATGTCTCAGGAGATCTTTCCCGCCGACCTTCCGGCCTCGCTGACGGCTGAATGCAGGCGGCTGGGCCTCCTCGCCCACGAGACCCTGAAGCTCGGGGGGTACTCCCGGGTAGATTTTCGCTTGACAGCGGGCGGTGAACTCTTCTGTTTAGAAGTGAATACGCTGCCCGGGATGACGGCCACCAGCCTCCTCCCCCAGTCGGCCCGGGCAGTGGACATCGAGTTTCCCGACCTGTGCGAACGGATCTGTCGAACCGCCCGGCTGGGCCGCCCGAAGGAACCGTCGTAAGGACTTAGGGTCTCAGAGTCAGAGGCGTGGTTCGATGAATTTCTCTCCTTCCAACCGTTTCACGCCGTGGGTCGGGCGTCTCATCATCGCCAACGCGGTGGTGCTGCTCCTGCTGCGCACGATCTTCACGTCGCCGGCGCTCACCGACGCGCTCGCCTTCTCGCCGGACTCGGCCTTTACCCGGCCCTGGACGTTCTTCAGCTATATGTTCGTCCACGCCGGCCTCCTGCATCTGCTGTTCAACATGCTGATGCTGTTCGTCTTCGGTGCTCCGGTGGAAAGCCGGATGGGGAGCCGGACGTTCATCCTCTACTATCTGTATTGCGGCGTTGGCGCGGCGGTGTTCTGCCTGGCGCTCTCCGGGGTGATGTCGGTCGGACCGTTCGTCGGGGCCTCGGGCGCGCTGCTGGGCGTGGCACTCGCGTTCGCCATGTTCTGGCCCGACGCCGAGCTGATCGTGTTCCCCATTCCCATCCCGGTGCGCGCCCGCACCCTGGTGATGATTCTCGTCGGCCTCGATGTGCTCCTGTACTTCATGACACCGGGAGACGGCGTCGCTCACCTGGCCCACGTCGGCGGGGCGGCATTCGGCTATCTCTTCTTCCGCTTCCAGGGGCTCTCCCGCCGGCGCCCGCACCCGCCGCCCCGCGCGGTGGAGCGCGTGGTCATGGTGCAGTCGGGCGCGGCGGAGCCGGAGCGGCGAACCCCGGTCCCACCCGCCCGCCCGCGGCGACGGGTGGACGCGAACCCGGTCGCGGCGGAAGTGGACCGCGTGCTCGACAAGATCAGCGAAAAGGGAATCGCGAGCCTGACCCCGGCGGAGCGGCGGTTCCTGGACGAGGTGTCGCGGCAGAAGAAACAGGAGCATTGAGAGC
>JACCSE010000488.1 GCA_013813145.1 Gemmatimonadales bacterium | reverse complement strand
GGGCCGAGTTCGACGGGCTCCTCGCCGAGTTCGTCGGCCGGCCGTCGCCGCTCACGCTGGCGCCGCGGCTCAGCGCCGAGGTCGGCACGCCGGTGCTGCTCAAGCGCGAAGACCTGAACCACACCGGGGCGCACAAGATCAACAACACCGTGGGCCAGGCGCTGCTCGCCCTGCGCATGGGCAAACGGCGGATCATCGCCGAAACCGGCGCGGGGCAGCACGGCGTCGCCACCGCGACGGTCTGCGCCCGATTCGGACTCGAGTGCGTGGTGTACATGGGGGCGGAGGACGTCGAGCGGCAGGCGCTCAACGTTTACCGCATGCGCCTGCTCGGCGCGACGGTGGTGCCGGTGGAGTCCGGCACCCGGACTCTGAAAGACGCCACCAACGAGGCACTCCGCGACTGGGTGACCAGCGTCCCGACCACCCACTACATCATCGGCTCGGTCGTGGGTCCCGATCCCTATCCCCGCATGGTGGGCGACTTCCAGTCGGTCATCGGACGCGAGGCGCGGACCCAGGTGCAGGAGCGCTGCGGCCGGCTGCCGGCGACGGTGGTCGCCTGCGTGGGCGGAGGCTCGAACGCCATCGGCATCTTCAGCGCCTTCCTCGACGACGCCGAGGTGGAGCTGGTCGGGGTCGAGGCCGCGGGCCGCGGGCTGGAGAGCGGACACCACAGTGCCACGCTCACCGCCGGTTCCCCCGGCGTGCTCCACGGAAGCCTGAGCTACCTGCTCCAGGACGCCGACGGGCAGGTGGCGCCGGCCCACTCGGTCTCCGCCGGACTCGACTATCCCGGAGTGGGGCCGGAGCACAGTTGGCTGCGCGACAGTGGGCGGGTGCGCTACGTGGCGGCCACCGACGCCGAGGCGCTGGACGCGTTCCGAGCGCTGGCCCGTCTGGAGGGGATCATTCCGGCGCTGGAGACGGCCCACGCCCTCGCCTGGGTCAGCCGGTCGGCCGGCCGCTGGAGCGGCGGCGTCCCGGTGCTCGTCTGCCTCAGCGGCCGCGGCGACAAGGACGTGGCCCACGTCGCTGGGCTCCTTGGGGATCCCGTGTGACGGCCGGCAACCACCCCACCGACATCCTGCCGGCGTCGCACGTCGCCGAGCTGATCAACGGCCTGGTGAAGGCGCTCCGCGCCTTCCACATGTACCTCCCCAACAACCCGATCTACCAGCGCGCCACCGAGAATCTACGCATCGCGTTCCTTCCGATCTGGGGAGCGATGGACGAGCTGGTCCTCACCGTGGCCGAGACCGACTTCGTGTGGGAGGAGCAGGTCGTCTACCACCAGCCCAACAAGAGCGACAGCCTGGCCTGGGGGCTGTACAAGGACGGCATGCGCTCGCTCGCGATCAAGCAGGGCGCGGAGCTGGAGGAGCTCTCCCGGTTCCTGGAAACGATCAACCGAGCCCGCTACCTCCCAGCCGATGCCGGTGACGACCTGCTGACGCTGCTGTGGGAGCAGGAGTTCCAGCTCATCCAGTACCACTTCACCGAGTTCTTCGGTGAAGGGGGTGGCGCGCTGCCGGAGCAGACGGGCAAGTACCCCAGCGGGCAGGAGGACGCCCTCGCAGCCAGCCAGCGACAAGCCGCCGTGGGCGAGGAAGCGCCGCCGCGGCCCAAGGGCGTGGTGGATCTGGAGGAATTCGACTCGACGCTCTACTTCCTCGACGAGTCGGAGATCAACTACGTCGCCACCGAGGTCGAGGCGGAGTACCGGCGGGACGTGCGCAGCTCGGCGCTCAACGTGCTGTTCGATCTGCTGGAGCAGCAGGGCGAGCCGGCGGTGCGGGGTGAGATCATCGACGTGCTCGAGCAGCTATTCCCCAACTTCCTCAACGCCCGGGATTTCCGTACCGCGGCCCTGGTGCTGCGCGAGGCCAAGCTGATCGGCGGCCGCGCGCCCGGCCTGCTGCCGGAACACGGCGCGCGGCTGGATGCCTTCGTCGCCAAGCTGAGTCAGCCGGCGATCGTGAGCCAACTGGTGCAGTCCCTCGACGAGGTCGCGGGGCTCGCCAACGAGCCCGAGGTCGCCGAGGTGCTGCGCGAGCTGCGCCCGACGGCGCTCGAGCCGGTGCTCACCTGGATCCCGAATCTGACCTCGGCCCCGCTCTCTGCAATGCTGGAAAGCGTGGTCGACCGACTGGCGAGTGCGCACACCAGCGAAGTGCTTCGGATCCTCCGCACGCCGAGTAGCGAAGCGCTCGGCGCCGCGATCGCGCTGTGCGGCAGGCTGGGGCTGCATCAGGCGGTGCCCGGTCTCTCCGAGACGATGGCGCACGCCGACCCCGCGGTGCGCCTCGCCACGGTGCAGTCCCTGGCCCAGCTCGGCACGCCGGGCGCCCTCGCCCTGATCGACAAGGCCATCGACGATGCCGACCGCGGCGTCCGGGTGGCCGCGGTGCGGGTGGCCGGAGCCCGAGGATACAAGGGAGCGCTCAAGCGGGTCGAGGGCATCGTATTCGGACGGGCGGTCAAAGAGATGGACTTGACCGAGAAGATGGCATTCTTCGAGGCGTACGGTTCGATCGCGGGCGCTGCGGGCCTCAAGTCCCTCAGCGGTATCCTGCTGCCGCGCGGCCTGCTCAGGCTGAAGGAGTCGGCCGAGACCCGGGCCTGTGCGGCCATCGCGCTGAGCAAGATCGGCACGAGCGAGGCGCGCGAGGCGCTCCGGCGCGCGGCCGAGGACAAGGACCTCGTGGTCCGGAACGCCGTGAGCCGGGCGCTTCGGGAGAACGCCACGTGACCCAGCCCGCCGGCGCCGCCGCCGACCGGATGGCACCCGAAGGCCAGCTCCGCCAGGGCGGGCGCTCGCTGCTGCTGGCCTTCTACGCGGCACTCCGAAGTCTCAAGCTCTACCCGGTCGAGAACGCCACCGTGCAGAAGGCGCTCGACGACCTCGACGCCTCCGCGCACGCGCTGCTCGCCCTGGAGTCGGACCTGGAAGTCCGCCTGGCCGGCGACTTCATCTTCGTCAACGCCACCCGGCTCCGCCTGGAGCTGGACAACTACGCGTCCTTCAGCCACATCCTCGCGATGCTCCGGGCCTTCGAGGTCGGCGCGCTCAGGATCCATTCGACCGCGGAGCGGCGCGAGTGGCAGATTCTGCTGAGCCTGCTGCTGACCCTGGCCGAGCGGGGCCAGCCCGACGATCGCTTCGAGGAGCTGCACCAGCGGCTGCGGGCGGCGGGGGTGCAGGGGCTGGCGATCGAGCGCGCCGCGGCCAACGAAGCCGATCCCAACACCGAGCAGGCCAAGGAGGCGGCGAAGCGGGTCTACTCCCAGGGTGTGGCCGTCACCAAGGATGTGATCACCGGCGCCCGGCTGGGCCGCGCGACCAACGTCAAGCGGGTGAAGCGGGCGGTGCAGCTCATCGTGGACCAGGTGCTCAACAACGAGACCTCGCTGGTAGGGCTCACCACCATCCGGGACTACGACGAGTACACCTTCACCCACTCGGTGAACGTCTGCATCTTCTCGGTCGCGCTGGGCAAGAAGCTGGGCCTCTCCCGACTTCAGCTCTACGATCTCGGGATGACGGCGCTGCTGCACGACGTGGGGAAGGCCAGGGTGCCGCTCGAGATCCTCAACAAAACGACCGGGCTCGACGAACGGGAGTGGCGGATCATGCAGGACCATCCCTGGCTCGGGGCGGTCACCCTCTTCGCCATGCGGGCCCAGGACGAGGTCCCCTTCCGGAGCGTCCTGGTAGCTCACGAGCACCACATGAAGACCGACCTGACCGGCTACCCGAAAGCGATCCGGCCCCGAAGCCTGGGCATCTTCAGCCGGATCGTGTCGGTGGCCGATGGTTTCGACGCCGCGACCACCCGGCGGAGCTACCAGACGGTGCCGATCGAGCCGGACCAGGTGCTCCGCGAGATGTGGCAGAACCCCAGGCGCGGCTACGATGGTGTGCTGGTGAAGGCCCTGATCAACCTGATCGGGATCTATCCGGTGGGCACCTGCGTCATCCTCGACACCTTCGAGGTGGGCCTCGTGGCCGCGCCCAATCCGGACGGGCAGCAGCTCAACCGGCCGATGGTACGCGTCGCGGTGAACGTGGACGGCGCCATGGTGGCGCCGCCGGGCGAGCTGGTGAGCCTGACCGAGCAGGATGACACCGGCGCGTTCCGCCGCTCCATCGTCAAGGTGACCAACCCTACCCGCTATGGCCTCACTGTCGGCGACTATTTTGTCTGAGTCGCGGCTCGCGCCGGCCTGGGCCGCGCTCAGGGCGCGCGCCCGGCCGGCGCTCATCCCTTATCTCACCGCCGGCTACCCGACGCGCGAGGTCAGCGAGGAGGCGCTGCGCGCCGCCGACGAGATCGCGGACATCCTGGAAGTGGGCGTCCCGTTCAGCGATCCGCTGGCCGACGGTCCCACGATCCAGCGCTCCACCTTCGCGGCGCTCGAGGGCGGCATGACGCTCGCCGGCACGCTGGAGCTGATCGAGCGCGCCCGGCTCTCTCGCCCGGTGGTGGTGTTCAGTTACCTCAATCCGATCCTCCGGTACGGACTGGAGCGGTTCCTGGCCGACGCCGAGTCGCTCGGGGTCGCGGGACTGTTGCTCACCGATCTGCCGGCGGGGAGCGATCCCGCGGTCGAGGAGACGATCGAGCGGAGCGCCCTGGACCTGATCCGCCTCATCGCGCCGACCACCCGCCCGGAGCGGCTGGCGACGGCGGTGTCCGGCGCGCGGGGCTTCGTCTACCTGGTCGCTCGGCTGGGGGTGACCGGCGCGAGCGAGCGACTCGCCGCGGATCTGGAAGAATCGGTGGGACGGGTGCGAGAGGCGACCACGCTCCCGGTGGCGGTCGGGTTCGGGATCTCGACGGCGGCACAGGCCGCCGCGGTGGCCCGGGTGGCGGACGGCGTAGTGGTGGGCAGCGCGCTGGTGGACACCCTGTCGCGCGAGGGCGTGGCCGGAGTTCAGCGATTCCTGGAGGAGCTGCGCCGGGGCCTCGACGCCGGGAGTGCCGCCGGGTGACCCTAGACGTACCGCGGGTGCTCAACCGCTACGCGCAGGTGCTGGCGCTGGGCGGCGGCGCGGTGACGCTGCTGGCGCTGCTGCTGGATTTGCGCTGGATCGGGCAGCCGGTTGCGGTCCTCATCCTCGGCGCCGCCATCTTCCTCCTCCGCATCGTGCCGGTGCGGTTGAGCAAGTATTCCTATCTCACTCAAACGGGAATTCCCGTGCTCGCCGGCGCGGTCACGGTCGGCCCGGCGGTGGTGGTGCTCGCGCTGTGGATCGGCGTGGTCGCCTCCGATCTCTGGCTTCGGAAGCCGGCGCGCGCGCGATTCATCAACGCCGGCCGCGAGGTGCTCGGCTTCGTGGCCGCCTTCGGGCCCTACGCCGCGGTGCTGTACCTCACCGGCTCGCCCGACCTTTCGCTCGACTTCCTGCCCGCCGCATCCATTTTCGTGGTGCTGTACTTCTTCGCCACCCGGGCGCTGTTCTACTTCACGCTCCTGCTGCGGGACAAGCTGGAGTACGCCGAGAAGGTGCTCATCCTGCGCTGGGAGATCATCGCCTACCTGCTCACGCTCATCGCGACGGTGGTCGTGGTGGCCTCGCTACAGACGCTGGCCCCCGCCGGATGGGTGGCCGTGGCCCTTGCTCTCGGCGTGCTCGGCGCGCTCACCCGCCAGATCCTGGAGGAGGCGATCAGCGCGGAGGATCTGAACAAGGTCCACATGATGGAGGCGGCGATCGCGAGCAACGCGACGCTCCAGGGATCCTTCGACCAGATCGAGCGGCTGGCGTACCGCCTCCTCGATTGGGGCGACTTCCGGATCTACCGAATCGTCAACGGCGACGCCAACCTGGTCTACCGCGGCACTCTCGGCCGCCCCGACCGGG
>JACCSE010000115.1 GCA_013813145.1 Gemmatimonadales bacterium | reverse complement strand
GCGAGGGGGTCTCACCGGAGGACTGTGCGCTGGTCCGGAGGGGAGACCCCCTCGCCCCTTCGGCAAAGCCGCGATCCCCGCCCGCGCGCGTCAGTCCTGCATCTCGAGTAACGTCTCGACATACAGCCGCAACCCGTACTCGATGTTCTCCAGCGACAGCCGCTCGTCGTTCCCGTGCACCGACAGCCGCCTTTCCTTGAGCTCCACCAGCCACGGATCGATCCCGTAGCAGATCGCTCCCGCCGCCGTCCAGTACGGCCGGTCGGTCGCGCCGGCACTGATCGTGGTGGCGAGCGGGACTCCCGGCAGCAGCCGCCGCGCGACCCGCTCCAGCGCCCGGAACAGCTCGGTGTCGAGCGGCGCGTCGTAGCGGGGCGCCATGTCGCCGATCGACTCCAGCCGGATCTTCGGGTCGCCGATCAGCCGCTCCAGCTCGCGGCGGAACGCCGTGGTGTCTTCATCGGGGAGGAGCCGGATATCCAGCTCCGCCGACGCCTCCTGGGGGATGATGTTGGTCTTGTCGGACCCCTGCAGCACGGTCGGCGTGATGGTGTTGCGGAGCAGCGCGTTGCGCCCCGACTCGCCCAGCAACCAGGCCCGGCCCCGGTCGTTCCGAAGCGCGGCTCCCGCGTCGGCCAGCCAGGCGCGGTGCTCCCCCGTCTGGTCTCGCGACTGTGCCCGGAAGAAGCGGTCGACGGCCGGCGTCAGCCGCACGGGGGTTTCCCATGCCGTGATCCGGTGGAGCGCCCCAACCAGCCGGTCCACCGGGTTGTCTCCCAGCGGCACCGAGCCGTGGGAGGTGGTTCCGGTCGCCACCATCCTCTTCCACCAGGTGCGCTTTTCCCCGACGCCGATCCCGAACCAGCGGACCTCCCCGTTCTCCACCCTGGTGTCGGAGCCTTCGGTGAGCACGTACTCGATCCGGGCGACGAGATCGGGATGCTTCTCCACGAAGGTCCGCGACCCCAGACCCCCGATCTCCTCGTCCGCGTTTCCCACGTAGACCAGCTCGCGGGTCAGCCGGACGCCGGCCCGCCGGAGCGCGATGAACGCCATGAGCTGGATGATGCCGTGCCCCTTCATGTCCAGCGCACCGCGCCCCCACACCTGCCGGTCCTTGATGGTCCCGGCGAACGGATCGACCGACCACTGCGACGGCGTGGCGGTGACGACGTCCATGTGGTGCACCAGCGCGATGCCCTTCCCCGCCCCGCCGCCCGGCAGCCGGGCGTAGAAGTTGGCGCGGCCCGGCCCCAGCTCGGCGGTGTCGAGGATGGTTCCCTCGATCCCCTCGCGAGCGAGGGTCTGCTGCAGCCACCGCGCGGCGGCCAGCTCGTTGCCGGGCGGATTACTGGTATTGATCCGGATGTACTCCGAGAGCCGCTCGGCGGTCTCGTCGCGAAGTTTGGCGAAATCGATCGCCGCCGCGGGATCCTGCGCCGCGAGCGGCGCGGCGAGGAGGAGGGCGAGCACGGACAGCCTGATCATGAGATCTCCACTGATGGGGGTCAGGCCGTTGGGGTAGCACGGTTATTTCATCCCGAGCGAACGCGAGGGACCTTGCCAGGGAACGACTCGAGCCATGCCGGACAAGGTCCTTCAGTCGCTGCGCTCCCTCAGGATGAAGTAAGGGTGTTAAACCCAATCAGCCGAGTTCGATTGGTCACGTCAGCATGCGACCGACGATCTCCTTCACCAGCTTCGCCGCGACCGCGGCGGAAATGCCGGTCCCATCGTTGGCCGGATTCAGCTCGACGAGGTCCGCCCCCACCAGCGGAGCCTCGATCCCCTGAATGATGGACAGCACCTGCCGCACCGTCATCCCGCCCGGCTCCCGGTGGGAAATGCCAGGGGCGAGTCCGGGTTCCAGCACGTCGAGGTCGAGTGAGAGGTAGACCGGTCCCTCGAGCCCGAGCGGGTGACCTTCGCGCCAGTCCTTCATCTCGATCACCTCCACGCCGAACCGCCGCGCCTGCTCCCGCTGATGACCGTTGATGGTTCGGATCCCCACCTGCACCAGCCGGTCGGCGAGCCCTTCCTCCATCACCCGCGCGAACGGGCAGGCGTGCGAATACCGGTCTCCCTCGAACTCGTCGTACAGGTCGGGATGCGCGTCGAGATGCACGACCGTGAGCCGAGGATGCCGCGGCCGAAAGCCTCGCAGCGCCGGGTAGGTGATCGAGTGATCGCCCCCGAGGAGCAGCGGCCGCCGGCCCGATGCCGCGATTCGTTCCACCGCGCCCTCGATCCGGCCCCTGGCCTCCTCCCCCGACTCTCCATCCACAAACCAGAGATCCCCCTCATCCTCCAGCGGAGCCTCCCGCAGATCGATCCCGCCCTCCGTCCACGAATTCCCCGCCTCCGTCCACAACGCTTCCCTGATCGCGCCCGGCGCCCCAGCGGCGCCGCGCAGGAACGACGAGCTCGCGTCGTGGGGGATTCCCAGTAGTGCCACCCTCGGTGCCGTCACCTGAGCTCCTGCGGCCGTTCACCACGAAGGCACGAAGGACACGAAGGGCACGAAGAACAACAACTTCTTTGTTGTTTTCCCTTCGTGTCCTTCGTGTCCTTCGTGCCCTTGGCTTCTCCTGCAGTTGACATCACTGATCTCCCCCCAGATGCATGCGCCGCTCGACCATATCGTAACCCGCGGCCGCCGAGCGTTCGGGGGCAAGGAGCGAGACGGCGATGCCGGCGAGGAAGGAGAGCGGCATGGTCACGAGAGCGGGGTTTTTCAGCGGGAACCAGGCGTCGTCGCGGCCGAGGATGTCGATCTGGATGGTGGGCGAC
>JACCSE010000107.1 GCA_013813145.1 Gemmatimonadales bacterium | reverse complement strand
GGATGTTCCGGAGGATGTCGTCGGCCTCCAGCCGGACCCGCTTGAGCTCGGTGGCGAGGGTTTCCTGCTCCATCCCGGCCTCGCGCAGCCGGTGGCCAAGCACGGCCACGATGGCGAACACCATGTTGAACACCACCATCTGAGCCCAGAACGCCGAATCCGGCAAGCTGGAGTGGCCCAGGAACGCGTCGCCCAGATAGAGCGCCGACGCCAGGATGGCCGTGACCGCCCCCCAGGCCGGGGGCAGCAGAAGCGCGTAGGCCGCGACGATCAGGACGTACAGCGCCGGGAAAGCGGACTGCGGCTGCCCGGCGAAGTGAACGATGGTGGTGACGACGCCCAGGTCCACCAGCGACTGGACCATGAGAAAGGTATTCCCGGGCCGGCGTTGGCGGACGTGGACGATCCAGGCCCCGTACGCGGTGAAGGTGAGCGCGATGAGCACCGCGACGCTGACCAGGAACGACTCCTGGGGCCGTTCGGTCCACACCAGGCCCGCGCCAAGCAGAATGCCGACCGCCAGCACCAGCCGCCCGACGAAGAGCCAGGACAGCAGGGTGCGCTGATCGGGCAGCGAGCTCTTGCCGGTCCGGGGTTGCTCGGTCGCCGGCGGGGCGCCCTCCCCGGCGGTGGCGGCCTCGGAACGCATGGTGCCTCGGATGGACTGGCGTGAGTTCGGGGGAATACGCCGAAAAATAGGGCGGCCGACGTATCATTACAATGCGTATGCCATGGTTCGTCTATGTCGCCCGGTGCGGCGACGGCACCCTGTATACTGGGGTCACCACCGACCCCGGCCGCCGCCAGGTGGCGCACAACGCCGGCCGGGGGGCAGCCTACACCCGGGCTCGGCTCCCGGTGCGCCTGGTCCACCTCGAGCCGGCAGCCGGCCGGGGCGCGGCGCTGAGGCGCGAGCTGGCCATCAAGCGGCTGAGCCGCGCGGAGAAGGAACGGATGCTGGCAGAGAAGAGGTCGGGTGAATTCCGCGGATTCGGCGGCGAGGCGCTGCGCTTCCTTCGCCGGCTCGGGCGCAACAACAGCCGGGAGTGGTTCGAACGGCACCGGCCGGTGTACGAGACCGAGCTTCGCCAGCCGATGCGGGAGCTGGTCGAAGAGATGGACGTGCGGCTGGCGCGGCTCGCCCCGGAACTCATCGGCGATCCGCGCCGGTCGGTTTTCCGCATCCACCGGGACGTGCGCTTCTCGGCCGATAAGTCACCCTACAAGACCAACGTCGCCTGCCAGTTCTGCCATCACGACGCCGGCCGCGGAGCGGGCCAGGATGCGGAGGGGGCCGGCGCCGGGGTCTACTTTCAGATCGCCGAAGGCGAGTGTTTCGTCGCCGGGGGGATCTGGATGCCGGCCCGGCAAGCCCTGGAGAAGCTCCGCGAAGCCGTGGCCGACGACCCCGGGAGTCTCGACCGGATCGTCCGTGCGCCGGTCTTCCGGCGGCGGTTCCGCGAGCTGGACCGGGAGGCGATGCTCACCCGCCTGCCCCGCGGCTACGCCGAGGGCCATCAGGCGGAGCGATGGCTCCGCTACAAGAGCTTTACCGCGACGCGGCTGCTGAGCGAAGCGGAAGTGACCGGTCCCAGGCTGCCGGCGATCCTGGAGCGCGACTTCGCTGCGTTGCTGCCGCTGGTGCGGTGGCTGAACCAGGCGATCGGGTACCGGGCATGGGAGCGGCGGTATCATTAAGCATCACGGTATCCGCTGGGTGGAGCTACCGCAGCTCTGCCCCGCTCACCTGCCGCTGTTCGCCGATCTTGGGCGGCGTCCCCGTCACCATCGCCTTCGCCACCTCGAAGAGGACCACCGGCCGGGATTTGTTTACCTTGAGGTAGGTCACCGAGTGCACCTCCACCAGGATCAGCGCGATGCGCGGATCATCCGGTCCTCCGTCGCGCTCCCCGCCCTGGCTGCCGAACCATGCCTTCCAGTCGGGCTGGTACAGCTCGCGAATCGCCCACCGGTCCCGGCTCAGAGTGGCGGTGCCGCTCACCGAGACCCATTCGCGGGTCCGGTCACGGTAGTACGCCAGATTCACGTGCGGATCGTGCTCCAACTCGTCGAGCTTGTGGGACTCAATATCGGTGACGAACCAGAGATCGCTTCCCTGGGCCTGCGTCTGGGTCGCCATGGGACGGGAGACCAGATGCCCGTCCGATCGGCGGGTGGTGAACATGGCGATCTCGATGCCCTCGATCAGCTCGTAGAGCT
>JACCSE010000055.1 GCA_013813145.1 Gemmatimonadales bacterium | reverse complement strand
TGGCGTGCAGGATCTCCTGCGCCCGGAGCAGCCAGGGCGGAGTCTGCCGGATCTCAGCATCGCCGGCGCGCGCCAGCGCCACCAGCATCTCCAGTACGAGTCCTTCGGCGGCGAGTGGGGCGAGGTCGTCGGTTCGCTCGAGCTCGCCGGCGAGTCGCGCCGCGCGCTCCGCGATGCCCGCGTGGTGCCGGTGGGAGGTCCGGCCCAGGAAGCGGGCGAAGGGGCGGAGCAGCTCCGGCAGGCCAGGATCGGGCTGCACCACGACCACCCGCGCGCCGGCGGGCCCGATGTGATTCGAGTGCCTCTCGCCGGCGGGCTCGGTGAAGACCGCGGTCGGGGGGCAGTGCAGGCATCGATCGTCGATCCGCAGGCCGAACGAGCCCTCGAGTATGACGGCAACGCACGCCCGCTCGTGGGTGTGCGCGGTGAGCCGGTCTTCGGGCGCGAACCAGGCCTCGACGACATCGAACCCGTCCAGGCCGAGCGAGCGAAAGACCGGGCTTCCCATGGTCACGGGGACGCTGGGCGCGGCAAGGACCATTAGTGCTCCGGAGGGTGACTGCCTACAACAGGGGGGACGTTTCACACACAAGCGTGCCGCACAGCCCAAATGATCGTCGGGTTCAAGTCGCGCGTCGGCGGTGCAAGATCCCACCTAGGCCACGCCCTAACATGCTCCTGCGGTCCCTTTATAGACACAGGAGGCATCGGATGCGGAAGGCAACGTCGGTCGGGGCAACCTTGCTCCTCGCGGTAATCGCCTGCTCGGAGCGCACCAGCTCGGAGCTGTCAGGCCCACAGCTCGGCGCGGGGGGAGTGCAGGAGCAGGTGACCGGAGGCGGGCAGTTCGTCCATCCGGATTTCGGCACGGTCGCGTTCTCATTTCATGCGATCCGGCACGCGGATGGGTCAGTGAGTGGGCGCTTCCAGCAGCACCAGTTCGATCTCGGCTTCACCTACAAGGGTGACGTGACCTGTTTTGCCGTGGACAGAGTCAACAACCGTGCCTGGGTCGGTGGTGTGCTGACCCACAGCAACGACCCCGATCCGGTCACAGGGGTAGGCGATGACGCCTGGTTCAGGGTGTTGGATGTGGGTGACGGCAGGGCTGAAGTGGACCGCTCCACCTTCCTCGGCTTCGAAGGTGGAGCGGGGATCATCACTTCGGAGGAGTACTGCGCCGTGAAACTCTGGGCCGAGGGCAACGCGCGGACCTGGCCGGCGGGCGGGAACATTAAAATTCACTGACGTTCCACGGTGGCGACATGTGGACGGAGCCGGCGGCCGTGTCTCCCTGAATGCAGCTCAGGGTCACACGGGCCGCCGTCCGGACTCACCCTACCGTTTGTCCCCCCAGCACCGGCAGGATCTCCCCACTGATGTAGCTCGAGCACACCGGCGCGGCCAGGAAGACGAACGCCGGCGCCACCTCCTCCGGCTGCGCGGGGCGCTTCATCGGCACGTCGGAGCCGAACTTCGCGACCTTCTCCGCGTCCTGATCCGCTGGATTCAGCGGGGTCCACACCGGACCCGGGGCAACGCAGTTCACCCGGATCCCGCGGTCGTTCAGGTTCTGGGCGAGCGACTTGGTGAATGCGTGAATGGCGCCCTTCGTGGCCGAGTAGTCCAGCAGGTCCTTGCTTCCCTCGATCCCGGTCACCGACCCGCAGTTGATGATCGAGCTCCCCTCCTGCAGGCGGGGCAGCGCGGCTCGGGCCATGTAGAAGTAGCCGTAGATGTTGGTGCGGAAGGTTCGGTCGAGCTGCTCGTCGGTGATGTCCTCCAGCGACTCGGCGTGCTCCTGGAAGGCGGCGTTGTTCACCAGGATGTCGAGCCGGTCCAGCTCGCCCACGGTCTGATCCACCGCCTCGCGGCAGAACTCCGGATCGGTCACGTCTCCCGGGATGAGGAGCGCGCGCCGGCCCTCCGCCTCGACCGCGCGGGCGGTCTCCTCCGCGTCCTCGTCCTCGCTGAGATAGACGATCGCCACGTCCGCCCCCTCCCGCGCGAAGAGCACGGCCACCGCCCGGCCTATGCCTGAATCGCCACCGGTGATGAGCGCGACCATGTCCTCCAGCTTGCCGGATCCGCGGTAGTCGGGAGCGAGATACCGGGGGCGGGGCTCCAGCTCGCTTTCCAGGCCCGGCTTCTGCAAGTGCTGCTTGGGGAGCGGCAGCTCGGGCTGGCGGCGCGCGCCTGCCTGCACCGCGCCTTCCTTCTTCGGCTTCGTCTGCTCGGTCTGCTCTCTGCGCCCTTCCGCCTGACGCTGAAGCTTGCGGTCGGACTCGGCCTTTGCCTTACCGCTGGACGAGCCGGCGCTCTTCTTGACTGCCACTGGTGCCTCCTGGTGATGAACGCTGCGTGACCCGATGGCCGATGATGGCGCGATCTAAGATGGAGAGATGTGACAGCCCTCACTTGAGGAGACGGGACTCCCGAAACGCCCCCGCCCCCAACCCCGTAGTGGGTACCTTCCTGACCCACTCCTACGAGGATCACGCCCCATGCTCCGTCGCCCCATCCTGCTGCTGACGCTCCTCGCCGCCGCGCCGGCCGCCGCCCAGAGCGCCGCCGATTCCGCCGCCATCCGCGCCACCGCGCTCGACTACGTCGAGGGATGGTACGGAGGCAACGCCGACCGGATGAACCGCGCGCTCCACCCCGAGCTGGTGAAGCGGATCGTGGTCGCCGATACCGCCACCGGCCGGAGCGTGCTGGATAACATGGGCGCCACCGCGCTGGTGAACGCCACCCGCCGCGGCTTCGGCAAGAGCACGCCGGAGAATCGCCGGCAGAGGGAGGTCAGGATTCTGGATGTGTTCGGCAACGCCGCGAGCGTCAAGACGATCATGGCCGACTGGATCGACTACATGCAGCTCGCCAAGGTCGACGGCCGCTGGGTGATCGTGAACGTTCTGTGGGAGCAGAAGCCTGGACGGGGCGGGTGAGGCGGCTTGCTGTTCTCTCCACCGCGCTTGGCGGTACCGCGCTCGGGTTGATCGCGGCTGCTCCGCCGCACTCCGGCCCCCCCGATCCACCTCGCAGCTCAGCCTGGCTCTCCCGGCTGCCCGATGGTGAGGTCAAGCGCAAGTTCATCCTCGACTGCACCGGCTGCCACCAGTTCGACGACCGAATCGCCCGGCCGAGCGGAAGTCCTCGAAGCGAGGCCCAGTGGGCGGAGGCAGTCACCCGGATGCTGGGCTACGCGGGCGCGACCACCTCGTTCCCGGTCATCTCCGCGGACCGCGAGCCGAAGGCGACCGCGGCGTGGCTGGCGCGTCATCTCGGCCCGGGGGAGGTCCGCGACGTGCCGCCGCGGGGTTCGGCGAAGGCGGAGATCACAGAGTATCTCATGCCCGACCCGAAGGACCTTCCACACGATGTCGCGGTCGAGTCCTCGGGCGACGTGCTGGTGACGGGCATGTTCACCCATCGCCTCTACCGGGTGAACCCGACGACTGGCGCCATGGCGGAGATTCCCATCCCGGTGGATCAGGCCAACCCGCGTGCCATCGAACTGGACGGGCAAGGGCGGCCCTGGGTGGTGCTGGGCATGCCGGGTAAGCTGGCGACCGTCGGCGCCGACTCGCAGTGGCGGAGCTTCGACGTCGGGATCTATGCCCACAGTCTCGGCGTCGGGCGGGATGGGAAAGTCTGGTATAACGGGCATTTCACCCACGACCCCGAGATCCTCGGCAGCGTAGACCCGAAGACCGGCAAGGTGACGACTCACGAGGTGCCTCCGCACCCCACCCTCGCCGCGGGGCCCGGCGGACCGATTCCCTACGAGCTTCGCGTCGGCCCGGACGGCAGGGTCCGGATGTCCGAGCTGCACGGAAACCGGCTGGCGGTCTTAACGCCGGGCACCGGAAAGTTCCAGACCTTCACCCTTCCGACGCCCCACAGCGGCCCGAGACGGTTCGATCTGGACGCCAAGGGAATAGTGTGGATTCCGGCGTACTCGGCCAACCGGCTGGTGCGGCTGGATCCGGCGACGGGAAAGTTCACCGAGATCGACCTGCCGGTGCCCGACGCGGTGCCGTACGTGGTGCGCGCTGACCCGCGCGACGGCTCGCTCTGGATCGGCACCGCCGCCGCCGATGCACTGCTCCGATACTATCCGGCGACCGAAAAGTTCGACGTCTATCCGCTCCCGAGCCGGGGCGCTCTGGTGCGGCACCTGGATGTGGATCCGAAAAGCGGCGCCGTGTGGCTGGCCTATGGCGCCTCGCCGGGAATCCCGGCGCGCATCGCGCGGGTGATGCCGAATTGAACAGCGCGGAAGGGGGCGCACGAGTGTGGGCGTGAAGTGCCTGGAACGGCTCCGCCGCCCTCGCGCGCGCCCACGGAGCAGCGCTCGCGAAAGCCGCAGGAGCCATTCCGAGCGTGCCAATCCGAGCGCGCCCCGGTTACTCCCCCAGCCGTATCCGCTCGATCCGCCGCGTCTTCGCCTGCGGGTTATACACCCGCACGCTCACGATCTCGCCCGGCTTCATCGCCGCGATCGCCTGACGCAGCTCGTCCACGGTCTTCACCGGCTTCCGCTCGACTTCGAGGATGATGTCCGGCCCCCCGCGCTCGGCGTCCACCAATTCGCCCCAGGAGGGGCCACCCGGCCGGACATCGGTCACCAGGAGGCCGCGCTGCTCCGCCGAGAGCTGAAACCGCGCCACGTCCTCCCGGCCGACCGGAGCCACCGTCACCCCGAGCTTGCCGAGCTCCGCCGCACCCGCCGCCTCGCCTTCGCTGTCCTCGGCGGCATCGCGGCTGGCGAGGCCGGCGGGCGCCGGCAGCGCCTGGAGCTTGACGCCATAAGTCTTCCGAACGCCGCCCTTCCGTGCCACCTCGATCTTCACCGTCTCGCCAGGCTGGCGGAAGGCGACCTGCTGCTGAAGCTGTCCCACATACTCGACCCGCTTCCCGTCCACCGAGATGATGATGTCGCCCGGCTCGAGGCCGGCCGCCTTGGCGGGGGCCGCATCGCTGCCGAAGTCCTCGACCAGGACGCCGCGGATGTCGGGAAGGCCGACGTAGGCCGCATCGTTGGCCGAGGCATTGCGCACGGTGATGCCGAGCGCGGAGCGGCGGACCTCGCCGTTCTTGATGAGCTGGTCATCACCCGGCGGGCGAGGTTGATCGGGATGGCGAAACCGTATCCCGAGTAGAACCCGGTGCGGCTCGCGATCGCGGAGTTCACCCCGATGACCTGACCCCGCACGCTTACCAGCGGCCCGCCCGAGTTGCCCGGGTTGATCGCCGCGTCGGTCTGGATGAAGTCCTGAATGCTGCGGTCGCTGGCGTTGGGAAGGGCCAGGCTCCGGCCCTTCGCGCTGATGATCCCGGAGGTGACGGTGAACGTCAGGTTCTCGCCCAGCGGGTTACCGACGGCGAGCACCCATTCACCCACCCGCGACGCGTCGCTGTCTCCCAGTGGGGCCGGGGTGAGGTTTTGCGCCTCGATCTTGAGGACGGCCAGATCGGTGCTCGGGTCGGTCCCGACGACCTTAGCCTTGAACTCCCGGCGGTCGAGCAGCCGCACGGTGACCTGATCCGAGCCGTCGACCACGTGCTCGTTGGTGAGGATGTATCCGTCGCGCGAAACCACGAAGCCGGATCCGGCGTTCTCCTGGAACTCGGGGCCCGGCGCGCGGAAACGAGGGAAGAACTCTTCGAAGCCCGGCGGCACCTGGGGCTGAGCCCGGTTCCGGCCGTCCTCAGCCTCCGGCGCCCTGCCGGACTTGATGAAGACCACGCTTGGCTTGACCGTTTCGGCCACCGAGGCGAACGCCTCGCTGAGCGACAGCAGGTTCGCCGTCCCGGCGGGGGGCGCCGTCGGCTGCTCCACCGCGTAGCGCGAGTCCTGCTGCTGTGCGGTGGCCCCGGGCAGATAGATCATCCCGGCGACCCCCAGGCCCGCGAGGGACGCGATCCCGACACTGCCGGCTCTGAGCCGGCGCAACCAACCATCCGACATGTGCATCTCCTTGGCGCCTTTGAGTCTCATGAGAGAGCCGAATGGCTCCCGAACTTTCTTCAAGATGCTCGGTAGCGGCCGAGCGTCGCGACGCCCAGCCTTGCCAGAGCCGACCTGCCCGGCCATCATCCGCCGCCGGGCGGAGAGCCGCCCAGACCTCGACGACAGCCGGAGAAGCTGATGGATCGGATTGCAACAAGCCGCCCTCGGGTAGTAGTGGCGGGACTCCTCCTCTCCCTCGCGATGGCTGGTTGCAGCTCGGGCCGCGCCAGCTCGGCGGGTACGGCACCGGCCCCGGCGCACTCGTCGGCCGTCCCGGCCGCGGGCGCCCGCGCCATGGAGATCCCCGTCCTGGAGGGCTTCGAGAGCGCGCTGGCCGGGGGGACCCGGCTCCGCACGGGACAACCCGGACCCCAGTATTGGCAACAGTGGTCCGAGTACCGCCTCAGCGCCGAGCTCAACCCCGTCTCCAAGCGGCTCTCGGGCCAGGGCAGCATCAGCTACCACAATCGCTCGCCCGACACCCTCGCCACCGTATACGTCCACCTGCTCGGTAACCTCTTCTCGCCACGGTCGCGCCACAACACCGACGTCCCCTGGGCGGTCGAAGGAGTGGAGCTGGCCCGGGTGACCGCGCAGGGGACCGAGTTGACCCTGACTGAGAGCGGCGAGGGTCAGGGCCCCGGCTACAGCGTGAACGGTACCATCATGGAGCTCCGCCTGCCCCGGCCCCTGGCTCCCGGTGCCAAGGCCGAGCTGGCGATGAACTGGCGGCTTCGGGTGCCCCCGGACGGCGCCCCGCGCGGCGGCCAGGACGGCGAGGTGTACTTCATCAGCTACTGGTACCCCCAGATGGCGGTGTACGACGACGTCAACGGGTGGCAGATCGACCAATATCTGGGCAACGCCGAGTTCTACATGGGCTACGGCAACTACGACGTCTCCCTCACCGTGCCCGAAGGATGGCTGGTGACGGGCACCGGCCGCCTGCTCAACCCGGACGACGTGCTCTCGAAGCAGACCCGCGCCCGGCTCGACTCCGCCGCCCACGCCACGGGCGTGGTTCAGGTCGTCCGCGAGGCGGACCGGGGGCCGGGCAAGTCCACCGCCGCCGGACGGGACGGGAAGCTCACCTGGCGCTTCCGCGCCGAAAACGTGCGCGACTTCGCCTGGGGCACCTCGGCGAATTACCTCTGGGACGCCGCGCCCGCCGCGGTCGGCGACCCCGACGGCGACGGCCAGGCCGACACCGCTCTGGCTCAGGCCTTCTACCGCCCGGAAATGCGGCGGAGCAACTGGGGCCAGACCGCCCGCTACGGGCAGCACTCGGTCGAATTCTTCTCGGAGTACCTCTGGCCCTATCCCTATCCCCACATGACGGCGGTGGATGGTCCCACCTCCTGCGGCGGGATGGAATATCCGATGATGACCTGCATCGGGGGGCAGTGGGACACCCTCGGCCTGTACGAGGTGACCAACCACGAGATCGGGCACATGTGGTTCCCGATGATCGTCGGCTCCGACGAGAAGCGCTACGCCTGGATGGACGAGGGGGTCACCCAGTTCAACCAGTCGCAGGGGATGGCCGACTTCTTCAAAGGATTCGACGACGAGGCCCGGAACCGCCAGCCCTACGTCAGCCTGGCCGCAGCGGGCGGGGAGGTCGAGCTGATGCGGCACGGCGACCGCTATCCCAGCTACCAGTCCTACGGAGTGGCGAGCTACTACAAGATGGCCACGGTCATGGTGGCGCTCCGCGGGGTGCTGGGCGAGGAGACCTTCAACCGCGCGCTCCGGGAGTACGGCCGCCGGTGGGAGTACAAGCATCCCACCCCGTACGATCTGTTCAACACCTTCGAGAACGTCTCGGGACAGGATCTCTCCTGGTTCTGGCGGACCTGGCTCTTTGAGACCTGGAAGCTCGACCAAGCCATCGACACCGTCGTGACCGTGGGTGACTCGCTGGAGGTCGCCGTCTCGAACGAGGGCCGCGCGCCGATGCCGGTGCATCTGGTCGTGACTCATACCGATGGCGACACCGACAGCCTGACGGTCCCGGCCAAGGTGTGGTTCGACGGCAGCAAGCGGACCACCATTCGGGTGGCCCGGGGGGCGGGGGTCAAGCGCATCGAGATCGATCC
>JACCSE010000019.1 GCA_013813145.1 Gemmatimonadales bacterium | reverse complement strand
ACTCTCGCGTCGCGCACGTCGCGGAGGCTCGCCACGAGGTAGCCCACCTCGCCCGCTTCCAGTTGCTCGGCGGGACGCTGGCCGAGCTGGAGGTAGCCGACCTCGTCCACGTGGTAGACGTCGTCCGTGTGCGAGCCGAAGGTGATCTCGGTTCCCTCCCGCACCACGCCGTCCACCACCCGAATGCTGGGGATCGCCCCGCGGTACCGGTCGTAGTACGAGTCGAAGATCAGCGCGCGAAGCGGAGCGTCCTCCTTGCCCCTGGGCGGCGGCACCCGGGCGACGACCGCCTCCAGCAGCTCGGGCACGCCGGTCCCCTCCTTGGCCGAAACGGCGAGGATCTCCTCCCGCCGGGCGCCGATCAGGTCCATAATCTCCTGCGCCCGGCGCTCGGGCTCCGCGCCGGGAAGGTCGATCTTGTTGAGGACCGGAATGATCTCGAGTCCGGCGTCGAGCGCCAGGAACAGGTTGCTCAGCGTCTGCGCCTGCACGCCCTGGGAGGCGTCCACCACCAGGATCGCGCCTTCGCACGCCGCGAGCGAGCGAGACACCTCGTAGGTAAAGTCCACGTGGCCCGGCGTATCGATCAGGTTGAGCTCGTACTCCACGCCGTCCCGCGCGGTGTAACTCATCCGGACGGCGTTCAGCTTGATGGTGATCCCCCGCTCGCGCTCGAGGTCCATGGTATCGAGCAACTGCTCGCGCATCTGCCGCTTCTCGACCGCTCCGGTCGCCTCGATGAGCCGGTCGGCCAGCGTGGACTTACCATGATCGATGTGGGCGACGATGCAGAAATTGCGGATGCGGGATTGGGACATGACGGAAGATAGCGGGGCCGCGGGGCAGGGGGGCGGCGGGGCAGTAGCATTCACCCGGCTCTGGCGCGTCGGTGTAGACTTCCCGCGGTGACGACCACCGGCCCCGCTGCCCCGCCGCCCGGCGGCCCCACGAGAAGACGCCGCGGAGCGGCGGCCGATCTCGGCATGCTGACGGTTGCCCTCATCTGGGGCATCAACTTCAGCGTCACCAAAGGCGCCTTCCCCCGCTTCCCGCCGCTCGCCTTCACGGCGGTCAGGTTCGCGATCGCCAGCGTGCTGCTCTGGGCGCTCGCCCGGTGGATGGATGGTGACGCGCCGCTCCCGCCCGGCGCGCTCCGGCGGCTCATCGTGCTCGGGGTGGTCGGCAACACGCTCTACCAGCTCGGCTTCATCACCGGGCTGGAGCGGACGACCGCGTCGAGCAGTGCGCTCATTCTCGCCTCGATGCCCTGCATCGTGGCGCTGCTCGCGGTGGCGCTGCGTCTCGAGCCGGTGCGTCCCGGGGTCCTCGGCGGGGTGTTGGTGGCCACCGCGGGGGTGATCCTGGTGGTGGCTGTCCGCGGTGAAGGGTTCGGCGGCGGAAGCCTGACCGGGGACCTGCTGACGCTGGGGGCCGTCGTCTGCTGGGCCGGATACACGCTGGGGCTCCGGACCGTGGATGGGGTCTCGCCGCTCAGGATCACCGCGGTGACGACCTTGGCGGGTGCGCCCGGCCTGATACTCGCCGGCACGCCCCAGGTGCTCGCGATGGATTGGGGGGCGGTAGGGGCCGAGGGCTGGGGAGCCCTGGCCTACGCGACGATTCTGTCCCTGCTGGTGGCCTACTTGATCTGGAATCGAAGCGTTCAAGAGGTAGGCCCGAGCCGCACCGTGGTCTACATGTGCCTCACGCCGCTCATCGCGGTCGCCGCGGCCGCGGCGCTCCTCGGCGAACGGCCGCGGCCGCTGCAGGCAGTAGGGGCCGCGTTGATCATCGGTGGCGTGGTGCTCACTCGCGGGGCAGTCGTCTCCAGGCGCTAGTTCACTGCCCCCCTGCCCCGCCGCCCCGCTGCCCTGCTGCCAATTCCTCCAGCCTCGCCATCGCCCTCCGCAGATGCGGAATCACGATGCTGCCACCGACCACCAGACCGACGGCGAACACCTCCAGAAACTCCTCCCGCGTCACCCCCTCCTCGTGGCAGCGGATGACGTGGTAGGTGATGCAGTCGTCGCACCGGAGCACGAGCGACGAGACCAGACCCAGCATCTCCTTGGTCCGGGTGCCGAGCGCTCCGGGCTCATAGGCCCGGTGGTCGAGGTTGAAGAAGCGGCTGATGGTGAGATTGCCGGCGCCGAGAATGACATCGTTCATCCGCGCGCGGAAGGTGTTGAAGTCTTCGAGGGAGTCGGCCATGGGCGGCAAATATACCACGGCACTCGAGCGGCCGAGCGTTCTTCATCCCTCGCTGCGCTCGGGATGAGGTATGGTCTCGCCCCGCTGCCCTACGGCACCCCCGGCTCCTCCACGATCTCCGCCCTGCTCTCCGGATTCCACCGCGGCCGAGCCGGAGCATTCGCGACCTCCCGGCCCAGATAGTAGAGCAGCCGGAGAATCCGCGACTCCTTCTCGGCGTCGATCTTCTCGAGCTCGTCGCTGGGTTGGTGGTAATCCTCGTGCACCCCATTGAAGAAGAACAGAATCGGCACGCCTTTGCGGGCGAAGTTGTAATGGTCGGAGCGGAAGTAGAACCGCTCCTCCGGCCAGCGATCGTCGATGGCGGTCATGCCCAACTCGGGGTGCGCCGCGTTCACCCGCTCCAGCGTCGCGCCGAGGTCGGAGTGTTCCTTGCCGATCGCCACGATGGTATCCGGCCAGTTCCGGCCGATCATGTCGATGTTGAAGTTGGCGACGATGCGGTCCAGCGGCACCGTGGGATGCTCGCTGAAGAATCGGCTGCCCCAGAGACCCTTCTCCTCCCCGCTCACCGTCATGAAGACGAGCGACCGCTTCGGCCGGGCGCCGGGCCGGCTGAACGCCTCCGCCAGCTCGATGACCCCGGCGGTGCCGGACGCATCGTCGTCGGCGCCGTTGTTGATGCTGTCCGTCTGCCCGGGGGTGATTCCGACGTGGTCCATGTGCGCCGAGAACACCAGGTATTCGTCTCGCAGCGTCGGATCGGTGCCGCGGAGGATCCCGATCGTGTTGGGGGCGGTGAGCCGGCTCAGCACGGAGTCCTTCATCTCCACCCGCACACCGAGGCCGGGCAGCTCCCGGAGTACCGGCCGGCGGGCGCTCCGCACCTCGGCCAGATCGACGCCCGCCGCGCGGAGCACGTCCGGCAGGGCCGCCTCGCTGACCTCGACCACGACGGGCGAATCGAGCCGGAGATCGATCCCGGTGCGCGCCGGAGCCCTGCGAGGCACCCGGGCGGTGAAGGCCGCCGAATCGAGGTTCGAGACGATGACGATCGCCTTCGGTCCCGCCAGACGGATCGCCCGTCCGACCTGAACGGCGTTGAGCGGGATGTCGCGGGAGAAGTCGGGAGCGTAGAGCACGATCCTGCCACGGAGCTGCATCCGCTCGACGTCGTCGGGGGACACCTGGCCGCCTACCAGCACGGTGGGTCCGCTCACCGGGCGTTCCGGCACGACGCCTTGCGAGTAGCTCGCCGCGCGGTCGAATGTCGCCGTGTCCGACACGTTGCGCGCGCGGAAGACGATGCGGGAGCCGTCCAGATCGAGTCTGCGGCGGGTGATGGGGTAGCGTTGAAACCAGGTGCCGTTCTCGCCGCCCGGCTTCAGGCCGAACGATCGAAACTGATGGGCGACATAGTGTGCCGTCTGGTCGAGCCCCCGGCTCGGCGTGTCCCGGCCAAGCATCGAGTCATCGGCGATCACCGAAATCCGGCCAGCCACATCGGCCGCGGTGATGGTCGAGGCGGCGGCGTCCGAACTCGGGGCGGGGGCCTGCGCCGCGAGCGGCGCCGCGGGGGCGAGTAGCCAGGCAAGAAGCAAGGATAAGCGAGGCATCGAACCTTCCGGATCACGGTTGCCGCACGATCTCCCGGTATCGCTCGGGCGACCAGCGGGGCCGCGCGGGATCGTTGCCGATCGCCGCGGTAAGGTGATAGAGCAGCCGGACCAGACGCGACGCCTTGTCTACGTCGACCCGGTCGGCCGAATCGGTGGGCTGATGATAGTCGGGGTGAGTGCCGCTGGTGAAGAACAGGATCGGCACGCCCCGGCGAGCGAAGTGGTAGTGATCCGAGCGGAGGAAAATCCGCTCCTCGGGCCAGCGATCGGCCAGCGGCGTCATCTCCAGCTCCGGGTGCGCCTGGGTGACCCGCGTCAGCGTCTCACCGAGGCTGGAGAAGTCGGGCCCGACCGCGATGACCGAGTCGCGCCAGTTGCGCCCGATCAGGTCCAGGTTGACGACCGCAACAAGATCGCGGAGCGGGACCGTGGGGCGCTCGACGTAGTAAGCGCTTCCCCAGAGCCCTTTCTCCTCTCCGCTCGATGCCAGGAAGAGCAGCGAGCGCCCCGGCCGGGCTCCCGGCGCGGCGAACGCCTCGGCCAGCTCGAGGAGGCCGGCTACCCCCGACCCGTTGTCGTCCGCGCCGTTGTTGATGCTGTCGCGGGCGCCGGGTCTGAGGCCGACGCCGTCCACATGGGCCGAGATGACGACGTACTCGCCTCGCAGGCCCGGATCGGCCCCCTCCAGCACGGCGACCAGGTTCGGGACTCGGGCGCGCTCGATCGCTCGCCGTGGCAGGCGCAGCGAGACTCGAAGCGGAGGGGAGCTGGTCGTTGCGGCCCCCGACGAGCGGAGCTCGGCGAGATCGATGCCCGCAGCGGCGAGCACCGGACCCAGCGCACGCTCATGCACTTCCAGCACGGGTGCGCCCTGCCGCACCAGCCGAAAGTCGGGAGTGAGCCGGGGCGATGCCGCGCTCTCCAGCCGCCGGGCGAAGATCGTGGAATCGCGATCGGACAGGAGCAGCACCGCGCTGGCAGTTGCGGCGATCTGATCCACCCGCTCGCCGAGATCGTCCTGCAGCGACCGGCGGTAGTCCACCACCAGCAGGACGACATGGCCCCGCAGCCGGGGATCAGCGACCGCCTGGCGAGTGACCGGTCCGGCCAGCAGAACGGCGTCACCCGCGATCTCCCGACCGGTCAGGTCTCCGCCCACATAACGCGCGTCGCGACCCAGCCGAGGACGCGCCCGGGCACCCCGGGCTTCGATCTCGATCTGGGCACCGGCGGTGTCGGGCACCCAGCGGGAGATTCCCCAGCGCTGCTCGTACCCTCCATCCGCACCGGGCCGAAGACCGAGCCGGCGGAACTCGCCGGCGACGTAGGTCGCCGCGCGCTCGAGCCCTGGACTCGGCGTGTCCCGGCCCATCATCGAATCGTCGGCGATGATCTCGATCCGCCGGCGCATGTCCGTCGGGGTGATGGCGGGCGTGGACGAGGGAGCCTGGGCGGCGAGCGGTCCGCTCAGGGTCAGCGCGAGGAGCGCGAGGCGCGCCAGGTCAGGCTTCACTGCCGGCGGCGGCGCAGCTCGGGCTCCCCCGTGCTCTTCGGTGGACGGGCCGGACGTTCCTGAGGGACGAGACGGCGGTCGCCCGGGGCGGGGCGCAGACCGTCGGGCACGTTGCCTTTAGCCGCGTTCGGCTTGCGCCGGCGGCGCTCTTCGATCTGCGGCCTCGGCGTGCTGATCGCGGGCTCGCGTTGGCGAAGGTCCTGCCGCCCGAGCGACTGGACGCCGGGCGCCGGCACCGACCCCTGGCCGCCGACGTCTTCGCTGGTGCGCGCCGGCCCGCCTCCCCGCTGTCGCCGGAGCCGGGTGACGTAGTCGCTCCCCGGGTCAGCGTCTCGAAAGACGTAGCGAGGGCCCGGATGGTGCGGCCGCTCGGCCAGCACCACGTTTCGCCCGCGGTTGTAGCGGTAGGGGTAGTATCGCGGGTCGTCGTAAACGACCACGCGGAACCGGCTGCAGGCGCGCTCGTACGGGTTCCACTCGTCGTAACTGGCGTAAGCGTGGCAGTCGTAGCAGACGAACCTGGGGTAGTCGTAGCGCCGGCCCACGTGGTAGGGCACGATGTCGTAGTCGTAGTTCCCGTCGCGACTGATCCGTTCGGCAAGATCGGTCAGCAGCAGGTAGGGGTCCCCTTGGATCCGGCCCCCGTCGATCAGCCGGTAGTCCCAGTAATCGCCCCGGGTGATGTCGGCGTACTCGAAGGGAGAGGACGAGGCGATCGCGAAGAGGTAGCCCATCCCGGGATAGTCGTCCACGATGAAGGAGCGCCCGCCCCGGGCTCCGGTCACCTCGAGGTCCCGCCCGCCCCGCACGTAGGTGTCACCCCAAGGCTCTCCGGGGAAGAGGACGCGCAGCCGCCCGTCGGTGTCCACCCGGAACACGGTGACGTGGGCGGGCTGGTTGGTGTGGAGATACACGCGGGCGCCTTCGCCCCGGCGATACGGGTCGTCCCGGTCGGTCCACAGGGCCACACGGCCGCCGGCCCGCGCGGAGGCGCGGGGAGCGGGGGCAACGGCGATGTGAGCTGGTGTGGGACCGGGGAGCGGCGAGCCGGCGAGCAGCATCCACCCCAACGCTACGAGCATGAACCCTCCGGATGGCAGGCGTATCGAACCCCTGGCAGCAGGCGGCGTGCCAGCAGAAGAAGCGTTGGTAAGATGCGTTAGGGCGATGAGTTAGGTGAGTTTGCGTACCCCTCTCGTGGAGCCGGTTCGTCCTGGTCTCGGGACGTCCGATGTTCTGAAACCCGGAAACTGCCGTATCGGGCGCCGCGC
>JACCSE010000477.1 GCA_013813145.1 Gemmatimonadales bacterium | reverse complement strand
GTCGACGGCATCCGCGGTGGAGCTCGCACGGCCATGCTCAAGGTGTCGATCGCGTACTTCTACGGCTACAAGGCGGTGGGCACGCTGGTGTACGCCTGGCCTGATGCGTTCGACAAGGCGCGCGCGGCCGACCGCATCCTCCGCGGGCGCCTCGCCGCCCTCGGTCTCGAGTTCGAGCAGATCCTCACCGAATTCGTCGGCGTGGACGCGACCCATGGACGGCTCAGCGGCGCGCCGGATCCCGATCTGCCGGAGGTGCAGCTCCGCATCGGCGTCCGCGCCCGCGAACGCGCGCCGGTGGATCGCTTCACCCGGGAGATCGCCCCGCTGGTGCTGACCGGCCCGCCGAGCGTCACCGGGTTCGCCGGCGGCCGGCCGGCGGTGGAGGAAGTGGTGGCGTATTGGCCCGCCTTGATTGACCGCCGGCAGATCGAGCCGCACGTGCGGGTGGAGATACTGACGGCGTAATCGCGGCGGCCGGTTGTCATCCTGAGCGGAGCGAAGGAGCCATGCCCTGGATCATGCCCCCTTCGCGTTGCTCAGGGTGACAGCGCAGCGGACACTGTGCGGCTGTTCACCACGACGGCGAGCCCTCTGTGGCCTTCGTGCCTTCGTGGTGAACGGCCGCAGGAACCCAGCAGACAGGAGGCAGCGCCGTTGCCCAAGACCCCCAAGAAGTCCCGAGGCCCGAAGCCCCGCGCCGCCAAGCGGCCCGTCCGCCCGTCCGTCCGTCCGTCCGTTCCGGTCCAGCTCCGCTTCCTCGCCCACGCCCGCTCCGGTGACAAGGGGAACACCGCCAACGTCGGCCTGATCGCGCTGGAGCCGGAGTTCTACCCGTTGCTGGTGCGGGAGGTGACCACCGCGCGGGTAGCGCGGCACTTCAAAGGGATGGCGAGTGGGGTCGAGCGGTTCGAGCTGCCCAACCTGGGCGCGCTCAACTTCCTGCTTCACGACGCCCTGGACGGCGGGGGCACCATCTCCCTCAAGACCGATGCGCAGGGCAAGGTCTACTCCACCGCACTGCTCCGGATGGAGATCGCGGTACCTCGGGCGCTCGCCTCCAGGATCCGGCGGGGCTGAGTCGTGCCCCTTCCGCTGACGGTGGAACTTGGAGACGGCATCCTCGCCGTCACTCTCGATCGCGCGGATAAGCGCAACGCACTCAACGCCGAACTGGTCGAGGCGCTGCACGCCGAGCTGGAGCGGGCGGACCTCGATGCCGATGTCCGAGTGGTGCTGCTCCGAGGGGCGGGGAAGGATTTCTGCGCCGGCGCCGACCTGGAAGAGCTGCTCGCCTCGGCCGAGCGGTCGCCCGCGCAGAACGAGCTCTCCGCCGCCCGGCTCGGCGCGCTGTTCACCCGGATCCGGCGGATGCCCAAGCCGGTCGTCGCCGTCGTGCAGGGACGCGCCCTCGCCGGTGGCGCCGGCCTCGCCACCGCGTGTGACATCGTCGTTGCCGGGGCCACGGCCCAGCTCGGGTACCCCGAGATTCAGCGCGGTTTCGTGCCGGCGATGGTGATGACGCTCCTCCGCCGGCTCGCGGGAGAAAAAGCGGCGCTCGACCTGGTGCTCACCGGCAGGCCGGTCGGCGCCGAGGAAGCCCGTTCGCTCGGCCTGGTCTCGCGCGTGGCGCCCGACGACCGGCTCGAGGCCGAAGGCCGCGCGGTCGCGCGGGGCCTCGCCGGCGCCGACGCTTCCGCGCTCGCCTTCACCAAGCAGCTCTTCTTCCAGCTCGACGGCGCGAGCTTCGAAGAGGGCATCGCGCTCGGCGCCCGAGTCAACGCCGCCGCGCGTCAGACGCCGGGGTTTCGCGAGGCGATCGCCCGCTTTCTCCGGACGTGACCGCGCTCCGCCACGGTCTGGCGCTCGCGGGGTTCGCGGTCGCGGCGGCTGGCGTGGCGCTCGAGAGCACGCGGCTCGGCTGGGGGGCCATCGCCCTGCTCGCGGCTTCGCTGATCGTGCGGCTATTGGGCCGGCATCGCGATCCGCCCGCGCCGTGACCTCCTGGTGTGATGCGCGTCACACGGCTGTTATCTTTGCTTCGCTAGTTTCTCGTCGCAACGCGGAGAAGTTGCCTCCGCTCCTTCAGCACCGTCCAGGAAACAGGAGAAGCACTTTATGGAGAGACTTTCGCAGGTTCTGTCGGGCCTCGCTCTTACCGCGGTGCTCGGCGCCACCCCCGCAATGGCACAGGGCGCGGAGTTCTCGCTCGGCGGTGGCCTCACGCTTCCGCTCAGCGATTTCGGTGACGTCTCCAACACCGGGTGGCACGGACTGGCCGCGGTGTCGTTCGCTCCCAGCTCGTTCCCGCTGGGAATCCAGATCGATGGGATGTATCAGCGTCTCGGCGTCGAAGATTTTGGCGGGATAGATTCTGACATCTCCACCCAGATCATCCAAGGAACGGCTAACGTCATCTACAAGTTCAAGACCTCGGAGGACTCTCAGTTCCGTCCCTACCTGATAGGTGGACCGGGAGTTTACAACTTCAAGGCCACCGGCGGCGATGCGGGGGATGGCGAGTCTTCTACCGACTTCGGGATCAATGCCGGGGCGGGATTCGACGTGAAGCTGGGCAGCGTCGGCGCGTTCATCGAGGGCCGCTTCCACAACGTGTTTACGGAGGGTAGCGACCTGAACTTCATTCCCATCACCCTCGGCGTGCGTCTCGGCGGCAACTGAGCGCCGTCTTCGCCGATCCATCGGCGGCCGGGAGTCCGGCCGCCGTTCTCTGCGCAGTTCACCACAATAACCGTTCTTCGGCCACTCACGTGATCCAGGAGGGATGCTCATGAGGAGCCTTGCGGTCGGGCTTGCAGCGGTCGCGGTTGCGGCGTTGACGAGTGCGGCGCCGATGGCCGCACAGGTGCGTTTTCGGCGTGGGTGGGGGTCCGACGTTCATTCTGGAAGAGGGCGGGGGAACCGACTTCCACGTGATGGGAGCGGTGGCTTTCGGAGGCTCCGCCGACCGGCCGCTCTCGTTCCGCGTGGACGGCATGTATCAGCTCGGCGATGCCGCGAACCTCCTCATTGGGACGGGCAACGTGGTGTATAGTTTCGACGTGTCGGAGGAAACCCGGTTCCGTCCCTACCTGATCGGCGGCGTGGGCGTGTACAACGTCAACCCGGACAGCGATCTCGCCGACAGCTGGACCGAATTCGGTATCAACGCGGGCGCCGGTTTTACCGTCCCCATGGGCAGGGAACCACCCGCCTCTTCGGCGAGGCGCGGTTCCACAACATCTTCACTGAGGGGAAGAGCACCAACATCCTGCCGATCACGGTCGGGGTCATGTTCGGGGGGAGCTGAGCAGGAACCACGCTCGCCGCCCGGGTGTCATCCCGAGCGGAGCGAGGGATCGGGTTGCTGGCGCACTCGGGCACCGCATGTTTGGGAATTCGAGCCTCACACGCATGTCCTGACCGATCCCTCGCTCCGCTCGGGATGACGCGCGGGGCACGTTCCTCAGTGCCCCGTGACCGACAGCCCGATGTGGAGAACGTTGGCGTTCTCCGCATCGAGGCTGGCCCAGAATATTCCCGCCGCCGGCGTGAGCGAGAGCGTCCGCCCCACCCGGAAATCATACCCAACCCCTCCGTGAAGCCCCACCCCGGTGTCGCTCTCGTCACCGAGCGGGCCCGCGTCCACGGCCAGCCTTGCCACGCCGATCCCGCCCTTCAGGAAAAAGCCCGCCGCCGGTTTCGGGTACCAGTACATCACACCCGACAGATGCCCGAAGCTGAGGTCCACGCCGTCAATCTCCTTCCCCCAGCCCTCCAGCTCGGCGCCGACGAGAACGCTCGGACTGACCGTGCCGCCCATCGCCAGGAGCGCGGTGACGCCGGACTCGCGGTCCGATTCGCACCCGTCGCAGCCAAGATCGAATGACCCGTACCCCAGGCCGCCGCCGATCCAGAAGCCCGCGCGGGTCTGGGGACGCTGGGCCGATGCGGAGCCGGCCGTCAGGCAGACCAGGGCCACCACGATCGCGAATCGCGACATGAACACTCCAGAGAAGGAAGTGACGGCGCGCTTTGGCACCGCGGGCGGCGGCGCCGGTATGCAGTCTACTCGGGCAAGCCCCATCGTGCCGCATGGACGCTCGGCATGGACGACCGGCTCGCTGAGGCGCGGCGGGTGCTCCGGCATCACTTCGGCTACGGCGACTTCCGCCCGGCCCAGACCCCGGTGCTGGAGGCGGTCTTCGCCGGCCTCGATACCCTCGCCGTACTGCCGACCGGCGGCGGTAAGTCGGTCTGTTTTCAGGTGCCGGCGGTCGTGCTCGGCGGGTTGACGGTTGTCGTTTCGCCCCTCATCTCCCTGATGCAGGACCAGGTGACGGCGGCGCGTGGCCGCGGCATCGCGGCCGCGTGCCTCACCAGCGGACTGGAGACCGCGGAGCAGGCGGCGGTGTGGGAGGAAATACGCTCGGCCCGGCTTCGGCTGCTCTACGCATCGCCCGAGCGCCTGGAGAGCCTCACTCCCCGGTTGCGGGACCTGGGCATCCGGCCCGCGCTCCTGGCGGTGGACGAAGCCCACTGCATCAGCGAGTGGGGTCACGACTTCCGCCCCAGCTACCGGCAGCTCCGGGCCGCAAGGTACAAGCTCGGCAATCCGCAAACCATCGCGCTCACCGGCAGCGCCACCCCCGAGGTGCGGAGCGACAT
>JACCSE010000589.1 GCA_013813145.1 Gemmatimonadales bacterium | reverse complement strand
GCTCAGGATGACGGTGGCTTTGGCCTGATGACAGTGGCTTTGGCCTGATGACGGTGGCTTGGGCCTGATGACGGTGGCTTTGGCCGTCCGCGCTGCGTTACCGTCCCGTGCTGCCGAACCCGCCTTCACCGCGGTGAGACTCCGGCAGCTCCGCCGCCACCCGAAACTCCGCCCGCTCCACCCGCGCGAAGATCATCTGCGCGATCCGCATTCCGCGGGCGATCTCGAAGGTCTCGGCCCCGTGGTTCACCAGCGCCACCTTCAGCTCGCCCCGGTAGTCGCTGTCGATCGTGGCCGGCGAGTTGGCCAGCGTGATCCCTTGCTTCAGCGCCAGCCCCGACCGCGGCCGGAGCTGGCACTCGAAGCCCTCCGGCACCGCGATGGCGACCCCGGTCCGGAAGAGCCGCCGCTCCCCCGGCGCGAGCGATCCCGCGTCGGCGCTGGCCAGGTCGTATCCGGCCGAGCCAGTAGTAGCCGGCGCCGGCAGGGGAAGCCCTTCTCCGTGGGGCAGCCGGGTGAGCAGAATCTCGATCAGAGGACGGTGCCGGCGTCGGTCAGCGGGAGCTGGAACGCCTCTGCCACCCCCGGATAGACCACTTTCCCTTCGACCACGTTGAGCCCGAGCCGTAACGCAGGATCGGCTTTGCAGGCGGCACGCCAGCCCTGCTTGGCCAGCCTAAGTCCATACGGCAGCGTCGCATTGGTCAAAGCGAGCGTGGAAGTCCGGGGCACTCCGCCCGGCATATTCGCCACGGCGTAGTGCAGGATGCCATCCACGAAGTAGGTTGGGTTCTCGTGGGTAGTCGGCTTGATGGTCTCGACGCACCCCCCCTGGTCCACCGCCACGTCCACGATGACGGACCCCTGTTTCATCTGCTTGAGGTCGGCCCGCTTGACCAGGTGGGGGGCCTTGGCCCCGGGGAGGAGCACCGCGCCGATCACCAGGTCGGCCCGGCGGATGGCGTCGAGAATGTTGTGCCGGTTGGAGTAGGCGGTGTCCACGTTGGCGGGAAGGACGTCGTCGAGGTAGCGCAGGCGGTCGAGCGAGATGTCCAGGATGGTGACGTGAGCCCCGAGGCCGGCGGCCATTTTGGCGGCGTTGATGCCGACCACCCCGCCGCCGATGATGACCACTTCGCCCGGTGCCACGCCGGGCACCCCGCCGAGCAGGATGCCGCTCCCGCCAAAGACCTTTTCCAGGTACTTGGCGCCTTCCTGCACCGCCATCCTGCCGGCGACCTCGGACATCGGCGTCAGCAGCGGCAGCTCGCCGCTCCCGAGCTGGACCGTCTCGTACGCCACCGCGACCGCCCCCGAATCGATGACCGCGCGGGTGAGGTCCTCGGCGGCGGCAAAGTGAAAGTAGGTGTAGATCACCTGCCCCTTCCGCAGCCGCGGCCACTCCGGCGCGATCGGCTCTTTCACCTTCATGATCATCTCGGCCCGGCGCCAGACTTCGTCGGCGGTGCCGACGATCTCGGCCCCGACGGCACGGTAGGCCTCGTCGGTAAAGCCGCTGCCCAGCCCCCCGCCCTGCTCGACGAGCACCCCATGCCCCGCCGCCGTAAACGCCTCCGCTCCAGCCGGCACCAGGGCGATGCGGTTCTCGTTGGTCTTGATCTCCTTGGGAACGCCGATGAGCATGGGGCCTCGGAGGTGAAATGTATGGGAGAATAGTTTGGGATCGCCCGGTCATGTCATCCTGAGCGGAGCGAAAGAGCCATGACCCGAGGTATGCCCCCTTCGCTCTGCTCAAGGTGACACGCCGGCGTTCCTCCCCTCAGCCGTTTGGCCCCAGCACCACCATCGTCTGCCGCGCCGACGGGAAGAACTCGGCGGCCACGGCCGCCACCTCGTCCGCGGATACCGCGTCCACTTCGGCGAGCATCTCGTCGAGTGGGCGGTAGCGGTCGTCGTGGAGGGTGAAGCCGGCCAGGCGGCCCATCCGGGCGGCCGGGCTCTCCAGCGACAGCATGATCTGTCCCTTGAGCTGCTGCTTGCCATTGGCCAGCTCCGCGGCCGGCAGGCTCTCGCGTGCCAGGAGATCGTACTCCGCGCGGATCGCGTCCACCGCCTGCTCCGCGGCCGACGACTGGGTGCCGACGTACACCCCGAGCTGGCCCGAGTTCTGATAGAAGTTCTTATAGCCGAAGATGGCGTAGGCTAACCCCAGTTCCTCCCGGATCCGCTGGAACAGCCGGCTGGACATCCCACCGCCGAACACGTTCACCAGGATGGCGAGGCTGAACCGCCGGGGATCGCGGAGCGGAAACGTATCGCTGCCCATCACCACGTGAGTCTGCGCGGTGTCCCGGGCCTCCCGGTGACTCACGCCCCTCAAGGCCGGCCGCGCGGGCGCCGCCGGGCGTGCCGGCTCGAGGTGTGACCCCTCGAACCATCCCTCCCGCTCGAGCACGGTGAGGAGCTGATCGTGGTTGACGTTCCCCGCCGCGGCGATGACGCAGTTGCCGCGATAGTACCCCGCCTGATGCAGGCGCCGGAGGTGGTCAGCCGAGAGATCGGCCAAGGTGTTGGGCGTGCCGAGAATCGAATAGCCGTAGGGGTGGTCGGGCCAGAGCGTGGCGGCGTGCAGCTCGAAGACGAGATCGTCGGGGGTGTCGGCCACCCCGTTGATCTCTTCCAGGATGACGTTGCGCTCGGGCTCGAGGTCGGATTCGCGCAGCAGCGGCCGGCGGACCAGATCGGTGAGAATCTCGACCGCGAGCGGGAGGTCCGCGTCGAGCACGTGGGCCTGGTAGCTGGTGTAGTCGCGCCCGGTAAAGGCGTCGAGGCTGCCGCCCCGGACCTCGAGCTCGAGGGCCAGCTCGCGGGCGGTGCGGCGCTCGGTGCCCTTGAAGACCATGTGCTCGAGCAGATGGGAGATCCCCATCTGCTCGCGGGCCTCGTGCGCGCTGGCGGTGCGGACGTAGATCCCGACCGCCGCCGAGCGGATGCCCGGCAGCGATTCGGTGAGCACGGCCAACCCGTTGGGAGCGGTGGTGCGCAGCAGCCCTTCGTCGAGACGAACCGTGTCCACGAAGGGCTAGTCCTTGGGTAGCAGCGCCTTCCGGGACAGCTTCATGCGGCCACGTTCGTCCACCTCGAGCAGCTTGACCTGCACGATGTCACCCTTCTTGACCACGTCCTCGGTCTTCTCGGTGCGGCCGTGCTGCAGCTCGCTGATGTGGAGCAATCCTTCCACCCCGGGCAGGATCTCGACGAAGGCGCCGAACGCCGTGGTGCTCTTGACCGGCCCCTCATAAGTCCGGCCCACCTCGGGCTCGGTGGTGATCGCCGCGACCATGGCCCGGGCCTTCTCGCCCGCCTCGCCGCCGACCGCGGAAATCGTGACCACCCCGCTGTCCTCGATGCTGATCTTGGCCCCGGTGGCGTCCTGAATCCCACGAATGGTCTTGCCCTTGGGCCCGATGACGTCGCCGATCTTGTCCGGCTTGATCTGCATCGTGAAGATGCGAGGCGCGTACTGGGAGAGCTCCGGCCGCGCCTCCGGCAGCACCTTGGCCATCTCCTTCAGGATGTGGAGCCGGCCTTTCCGGGCCTTCTCCAGCGCCTGCTTCATGATGTCCAGGTCGAGCCCCTGGATCTTGATGTCCATCTGAATCGAGGTGATGCCCCGCTCCGTCCCCGCGACCTTGAAGTCCATGTCGCCGAGCGCGTCCTCGGAACCCAGGATGTCGGTCATGATCGCGAGCTTGTCGCCCTCCTTGATCTGTCCCATCGCGACGCCGGCGCAGGGCGCCTTCATCGGCACGCCCGCGTCCATCAGGGCGAGGGACCCGCCGCAGACCGTGGCCATCGACGAGGAGCCGTTCGACTCCAGGACCTCGGAGACCACCCGGAGGGTGTAGGGAAAGTCCTCGTAGCGCGGGAGCAGGGGCTGAAGCGCCCGCTCGGCCAGCGCGCCGTGGCCGATCTCGCGGCGGCTGGTGCCGCGGATCATCTTGACCTCGCCGGTGGAGTACGGCGGGAAGTTGTAGTGCAGCATGAACGACTTGGTGGTTTCGCCGGCCACGTCGATGCTGTCGATCCGCTGCTCGTCGTCGGCGGTGCCGAGAGTGGCCGAAACCAGCGCCTGGGTCTGGCCCCGGGTGAAGAGTCCGGACCCGTGGGTCCGCGGCAGCATGCCGGTTTCGATGGCGATCGGCCGGATGGTGTCGGGATCGCGTCCATCCACCCGCTCGTTCTTCTCCAGCACCTGCGACCGCATGACCCGGTACTCGATCTCGTCCAGCTCGTTGCCGACCTCCCGAGCGCGTTCGGCGAAGTCGGCCGTGAGCTTCTCCAGCACCTGCTCCTTCACCACCTTCACCGCGACGGAGCGGCCGGCCTTGTCCTTGGCGTTGATCGCCTGCCGCATCTGCGTTTCGGCCGCCTCGCGCACTCGCGCCAGCAGCGTCTCGTCCTGCGGCGGCCGGATCCAATCGATCTTCTTGGGCGCCCCGCTCTTGTCCACCAGTTGCTTCTCCAGCCCGATCAGGTCCCGGATGCCCTTCTGAGCCACCTTGAGCGCCTCCAGCACCTCGGCCTCGGAGACCTCGAGCGAGCCGCCCTCGACCATGACGATCGAGTCGGCCGAGCCGCTCGCGACCAGGTCGATGGTGGAGAACTCAAGCTGCTGAAAGGTGGGATTGAGGATCCAGTTGCCTTCGACCCGGCCCACCCGCACGGCGGCCAGCGGCCCGTTCCAGGGCACCGAGGACACGGTGAGCGCGGTGGAAGCCGCGATGACGCCGAGGACGTCGGCATCGTTCTCCTGATCGGCCGAGAGCACCGTCACGAAGACCTGCACCTCGTTCTTGAACCCCTCCGGGAAGAGCGGCCGGATCGAGCGGTCGATCAGGCGGCTCGCCAGGATCTCTTTGTCCGAGGGCCGGCCCTCACGCTTGAGGAAGCCGCCCGGGATCTTGCCCGCGGCGTAAGTCTTTTCGCGGTATTCGACGGTGAGGGGGAAGAACGGGAGCGTGGAGACGTTGGGGGACACGGTCACGGCGGACAGTACCATCGTGTCGCCGAACTTCAGGAGGGCGGAACCTGCGGCTTGTCTGGCGAGGCGCCCCGTTTCGAGCATGAGGGGACGGCCGGCGAACTGGGTCTCGATCCGTTGTACGGGCACTTAACTACCTTCTCTCTGTGGTTTTGGTGGCGTCTTTGTAGGTTTCAGGTCTCAGGTCTCAGGTCTCAGGTCTCAGGTCTCAAGTCGGACGGACCTGCGACCTAAGACCTCCAAATACATCAGGGGGCGTCCCGATGCCACATCGAGACGCCCCCTGACGCGCGCGGCGGCTAGTGCCGGAGTCCGAGCTGCTCGATCAGCGCCCGGTAGCTCTGGAGGTCGCTTCGCCTGAGGTACGTGAGCAGCCGGCGACGAGTGCCCACCATCTTGAGCAGGCCGCGGCGGCCGTGGTGGTCCTTGGGATGGCTGCGGAAGTGGTCGGTGAGGGAGTTGATTCGCTCGGTGAGGAGCGCCACCTGCACCTTGGTGGACCCGGTATCGGTACCGTGGGCCTGGTGCTTGGCTACCGTCCCCTGCTTGTCGAAGCTCATGCTACTCCGGTCCTCGGGCGTGGTCTAGATAATCCATTGTAGCACAGCAAAATAAGCCGGCCGAAAGGGCGAGGCAACCCCCTGACCGGGCCTCCAGAGGCAGACCGCTGGCGAGCCTCGGAGGTACCGGTCGGTGCCCCACGGCCCCTTCCCGAGTCCCGACGGCAGCCCCTTCCCCGGCCGGTGAGTATTCTCCGGGAACGAGGCCTGACCGAAGATCGCTGTCGTGCACGACGCCACGCCCCGGCAGGTCGCGCTCAGCTTCCTCGTGCGGCGGCCTTCGCTCTTTACCATCCCCAAGGCCTCCAGCGCCGAACCTGCCGCGGACAACGCGGCGGCAGGGGGCTCAAGTTGAGCGAGGAGGAGTAATCTCCCCTGCCCCCCTGCCCCGCTATCCCTCAGGCGCCGATCAACCGCCGGATATCGTTGCTGAACGCCAACCCCATCAGCAGCACGATCAGCACCAGCCCCACCATCGTCAGCCGCTCCCGCAGCTTCATCGGCAGCGGGCGGCGGATGGCCGCTTCGGCCAGGAGGAACAGGAACTGCCCGCCGTCGAGCACCGGCACCGGCAGCAGGTTCAGAATCGCCAGGTTGATGGAGATGAGGGCCATGAAGGCCAGGAACGGGTCCAGCCCCGCCCGGGCGCTCTCTCCGGCGAGCTGTCCGATCAGGATCGGGCCGCCGACCTCTCGCCGAGAGATCCGCCCGCTGAAGAGCCCCCGCACGGTGCGCACGATCTGGGTGGAGGCGCCGATCGTGGCCCGCCCGCCCTCGACGATCGAGGCGCCGAAGCCGAGCCGCTCGGACCGGAAGCTGTTGCCCACCGCCACGCCGATCCGGCCTACCTCGCGCATCTCGCCGTCGGGCCCCCGCACCGACTCCGCCTCGGGCACCAGCTCGATTCGGCGGCGCTCGCCCCGGGCCAGCTCCAGCTCGAGCGTCTTTCCCGCGCCGGTCTGGAGAATTTTGAGTAGTTCGTACCACTGCCCTACCGGCCGGCCGTTCACCCCGACGATGGTGTCGCCCACCTGGACCCCGGCCCGCGCCGCCGGGCGGCCGGGGATCACCTGCCCCACGACCGGGGCCCGGAACGGCTGGAGGGCCTGCGAGGCCTTGAGCCGAGCCTCCAGCGCGTCGGGATGGATCTGCAGCACCACGGTGGCGCCGTCCGCCAGGCCGATCCGTACCTCCTCGTCCGGCGCGTTGGCGATGCCCTGCTGGATCTCGTCCCAGGAGCTGACCGGCGCGCCGTCTATGCTCTCGATCCGGGTGCCCGGCTCGATCTCGCGGAGCGCCTCGCCCCCGGCCGGCACCAGTTCCTCGATGATCCCGCCCACGGCGGTCTCGGGATCGATCTGGCGTCCGTTCTTGAAGGTGAGGAAGCTGAACACCAGCCAGGCGAACGCCGCGTTCATGGTGACCCCGGCCAGGATCACCACCATCCGCTTCCAGACCGGCTTGGACTCGAACATCCGGTCGGCCGGAACCGGCGTGAGCGCCTCGCCGCCCTCCAGCGCGCTGCTCCCGATGTCCTCCTCCCGGCTCGCCATCTTGACGTATCCGCCCAGCGGCAGCCAGGAGATGGAGTATTCGGTCTCCCCCCGCCGGGTGGTGAGCCCGGGGACCGGCGAGCCGAGCCCGAGGGAAAAGCGATGGACGTAGATCCCGGCCCACTTGGCGGCGAGGAAGTGCCCCGCCTCGTGGATGAAGATCAGCACGCCCAGAACGACGACCAGCGCCAGCAGCGTCACCACGATGACCTCACATGCTCCCGGGCGCGGACGCGCGCCCAGCGGTCGGCCTCCTGCACCACCTCCAACGAGGTGGCGGGAGCGGGCGCATGCGCGGCGAGCACCGCGTCGATGACGTCGCTGATGCGCCCGAAAGGAATGGCCCGATCGAGGAAGGCGGCGACCGCCACCTCGTTGGCCGCGTTGAAGACGGCCGGCGCGGTACCGCCGGCCCGGCCCGCCGCGATCCCCGCGCCGAGGGCCCGGAACACGTCCGACCGGGGCGGCTCGAACGTGAGTGGGCCAGCAGCGACCGGATCGAACCGGCGGACGCCGGCGTCGGGGAGACGGCCGGGATGCGTCAGTGCGTACAGGATCGGCAGCTCCATCGAGGGAAAGCCGAGCTGGGCGATCACGCTCCCGTCGCAGAACTCGACGAAGGCGTGGACGATGCTCTGGGGATGGATCACCACTTCCAGCGCATCGTACGGCAGGCGGAAGAGATGATGCGCCTCGATCAGCTCCAGCGCCTTGTTGGCCAGGGTGGCGCTGTCCACCGTGATCTTCTGTCCCATGCTCCAGGTCGGGTGTCTCAGCGCCTCTTCCACCGTCGCCTGGAGCACCCGCGCCGCCGGCCATTCGCGGAACGGCCCGCCGGAACAGGTCAGGATCAGGCGGTCCATCCCGCTGTCGCGCCCGGTGACGCACTGGAGCACCGCGCTGTGCTCGGAATCCACCGGGACGATCTCGCCCCCGCCGGCGCAGGCGGCCTGGCGCACCAGGTCGCCCGCCATGACCAGCGTCTCCTTGTTGGCCAGCGCCACCCGCTTGCCGGCGTGGAGTGCCGCGAGCGTGGCCTCGAGCCCCGCGGCGCCGACCACCGCGTTCACCACGATGTCGGCGTCCGGGCGGGTGGCCGCCTCGACCAGAACGTCGGGGCCGGTGGGCCAGCCGCCATTGAGCCCAGGCTGGGCCAGTCCGACGAAGCCCGGCCTCCATTCGGCGGCCTGGGCCGCCAGCGCATCCCGGTTCCGGCCGGCCGTCAACGCGACGACCCGGAAGTGGTCGCGCTGGCGCCGCAGCACGTCGAGCGCGGTC
Organism: Gemmatimonadales bacterium; assembly: GCA_013813145.1. Lineage (GTDB taxonomy): Bacteria > Gemmatimonadota > Gemmatimonadetes > Gemmatimonadales > GWC2-71-9 > CAVVWJ01. The sequence continues at coordinate 613 of JACCSE010000589.1, read as the reverse complement.
CGGCCGATGGAGCCGGTGGAGCCGAGGATCGCCACCCCCCGCATCAGATCAACCCGAAGGCGCGGTACATCGCGGCCGCGACCGGAATGACGAAATAAAGCGAGTCCAGCCGGTCCAGAAGGCCGCCGTGTCCCGGGATCAGGTTGCTCGAGTCCTTCACTCCCGCCTGGCGCTTGAAGAGCGATTCCGCCAGGTCACCGGCCTGCCCCACAATCGATAGTATTCCGGCGATCGCCAGCAGATGCCAACCGGAGACCTCTACCCCGGCCCCGGGAAAGATCACCCAGCCGAAGAAGGGCGCCACGGCGAGTCCGCCCACCACGCCGGCCACCGCGCCGGAGCGGGTCTTCCCGGGGCTGATCGTGGGCGCCAGCTTGGGCCCGCCGAACACCCGGCCGCCGAACATCGCGGCGGTGTCGCACACCCAGGTCACCACCAGGGGAAAAAATACCAACCAGGCGCCGGCCCAGTTCCGCTGGGGCAACTGCGCGTGTCGGATCACCAGGAGAAAGGCCGGGAGCGCGCCGGTATAGGCGACGGCAAAGGTGGTCACCCCGACCGCCTCCAGCGGGCGCGCTGCCGGCGGGCGCGCGGCCAGCGCCCATGTGAGCAG
>JACCSE010000573.1 GCA_013813145.1 Gemmatimonadales bacterium | reverse complement strand
ACGGCGAGAGCGCCGCCTTCCGTACACCATCAAACTCGAAGGTCGGCGGCCCCGGACGAATGGCCTCAACCCCGTAGCCTACGTTGACGAACCGCGTGCGGTCACGCAATGCCCCGTGTGTCTCGAGCATCCTCGCCCTCCCTGCATGTGTCTCGAGTAGTCTCATCTTGGTCCGCGATAGTACCCCTACAACTGTCGCGTTGGCTCCAAGAGAGACGTGAGACCCGTCACCGAATCACTGACACTCCCGCATCGGCCGCGACATCCCCTTCCAGATTGCCTCCGCCGGCGAGCGACTGGATGCGGACCTCGCCCGTTCCCGAGGGCTCCTGCTCCAGCGCCACTCCCGCGTTGGCATTGCGTCGAGACGTCGCGGTCCTGATCCGGCCCATGAGGTTCCCGGCACCGTTCTCGTCCAGCTTGATCCCGTCACCGCCGTTCGAAAGCGTCTCGACCCCGACCAGCTCAGCCGCCAGCTTGCCGTTCTCGTCCTCCTGAACCAGGATCCCAGCAATAGCATTGTTGGTGGAGACGACGTTCAGGAGCCTCGCCGTGAGGTTGCCGGGACCTTTCTCCCTCAGCTTCAAGCCGGCGTCCCCGCCGATCCCGCCGTTGCGGCGCGTGGTGACGTGGTCGAGCTCGGCCTCGAGGTCGCCACCACCGGCGACGTCGTCGTCCTCCTCGAACTCGATCCCTTCTTCCGCATTGCCGAGGGCCTCGACCTGGTGCATCACCACCCGGAGTTCTCCGGCGCCGTTCTCGTTCAGATCCACACCTTGTTCCGAGTTCGAGTTGGCCGACACCCGCTCGAACCGGCCGATCACGCTTCCGTCACCGGCTTCGTCCACGTCGATGCCGTCGTCGAGGTCCTCGGTCGAGAAGGAGCCGTTCCGATTCAGATCGACTTGGCTGAGAGTAAACACCGCGTCGCCGACGGCCCGTTCGTCGAGCTCCAGTCCATCGGCGCCGTTCCCGACGAACCGGCTGCTGGACACGATGGCGTTGATGTCGCCCCGGCCGCCCTCGTTGACCCGGAGGCCGTCGTAGTCGAGGGCGCCCAGTCCGTTGAGCTCGAAGGTGCTCCCGGTCACGCGGACGGCGATGCTGGCGTTGGAGCCCGCGTCTGATTCGGACGCGGGGTCGCTGAGGTATTCCGCCTGATCGTTGATCAGCACTCCATGCAGCGCATTCCCCCGGATCGTCACTTCTTCGAGTTGCACTCTGATGGTGCCCCCTGCATCCGCCGGCACCGCCACGGTGATCCCGTTGCCGGGCGCGCGATGCACGACGAGACGTCGGATGGTCAGGTCGCCACCTCCCTCAGCGACCAGCGCGGCGTCCGTGCCGGCCAAGCCGTTGCCATCCAAACTCGCACCGGTGGCGTCGATCGTCAGCGCCTGGCTGCCGCTGAACACGATCGGGCGTCTCAGAGCAATCGTGCCCAGGCCAGCGTGGAAGCGAATCTGGCCGATCGCCGGGTTCTCGTTGGCTCGATCGACCGCTCGTCGGAAGGATCCGGGGCCGGCGTCGGCATTTGTGGTGACCTGTGCCGCTCCGGCCGCAGTCACGCTCGCGGAGCTGGCCGGCTCGAGTGGAGTGTCGGCCTCGTCGGTGCAGGCGGCGGTGGCGGCGGCGATGACGGCCGCGATGGACATGGCACGGAGTTGCTTCACGGGCGAATCTCCTGTGAGGGGACCAGCGGGTCGACGCTGATACCTTACAAGAGATCGGTGATGGTCGGGTCACACCGCGGTAACCTGACAATGACGTCGCGGGTCGACATGCCGGGCCTTCTCGAGGTGATCAGGGGCTGTTACATCGGATGGGCACGATGTCACGATCGCTCGCCACCGCGGCCCTCTACCCCTAACCTCCAGCCAGAAGCATGACTCTACTCTAAGGAGGCGCCAACTATGGGATGGAAGAATGTCGCCGCCGGGCTCGCCACCCAGGCTGCTGTAAGCGGACTCAAGGCCGCGAAGGACCAGATGAGCAAGCGCCAGTATAAGCGCCTGATTTCCACCGCGGTTGCGCAGCTTCTGGAGCTTCACCCGGATATCGGGTCGCGGAAGGCCCGCCGGAGGGCGCGCCGAGTCACCGGGGCTCGGCCATCCAAACGGCTGATGCGGCCCTCCGAGAACCTCGGCTGGAAAGAAGGGGCCGAAGGCACATTAGCCGCGGTGGCCGCCGCCGGGGTGGCCAAGGTCGCTGGTGCGTTTGGGGATAAGCTGAAGGCCAAGATCAGCTCGCCGGCGCATGGAGAGAACGGAGCGGAGCCCGGGGAGAGCCGTCAGGCGGCCGACCCTTTCGCCGTGAAGGAACATCCCGAGGTTACCCGCTAGCGACGGACCGTTTCGACATCCCGCGATGATCGGCCCCGACGTGCGGGGAGGGGGAACACCCTCCCCGCCACAAGCCCCCTACATTTACAACCGAGTGATCGGGCTGCTGGTCACCGCCGCGGGCGCGGCTCTAAGCCGGGCTCATCCCTCCGAGAGACCAGCCTCGCTGGTTGAGGGCGGTCTCCCAAATTGGGAAGTTGAGCGGGTGTCAAATCTCTGGAGGCCCGCGGCACGGGAGCAAGCGCTCAGCCGCCAAAGGCTTGCCGCACCGGGACCCCGCGCTTAGACTCCCGCTCCCAAGCTGTCCGGGCGATTAGCTCAGCTGGTTAGAGCGCGCGCCTCACATGCGCGAGGTCGGGGGTTCAAGTCCCTCATCGCCCATTCGCCGGACTCGTACCCCGACCCTCCTGACCGCCCCTCGGGTGCCCAGACTCTTGCCAGTCCGACCGCGAGGCTGAACATTCCGGAGCCCCCAGGGCCCGGCGGGTTCAGCTCGCCGGACCGGCCAGCGCTCGAACAGGACCATGGGAAACCAGCGCGATGATCGAGCTCCAAACTTTTGCAACGGATTCGCTCGTCCTGACGGAGAGCGATTCCACCGACATCCTAGGGTTCGCGGACGGGCAGGGACTTCCCGATTTCCCCTGCCTCTCACGCACTCACAGCCCCTCGAGTTGCGTGCCGTGTACCGACTTCTCCCCCTGGTTGCGGCAGCGCGTCAGGTGGGGAGACGTGGACGCCGTGGGCGAATACCTCTGGCGGGTCCGGCAGGCCAATCCGGGCGTGGGCGATTCCGTGGAACAGTTTCGCCAGCATTACCGCGCGCTGGCGGGAATGATCCTGGCGGCGCCTCTCACCCAGCACCTCGCCGGGAGCGAGGAGGCGATGCTCGACCTCCGTACGGCCCTGGTGCTCCTGGCCGTCCACGAGGGGTTCTCGGGATTCATCATGACCGGAGAGGCGCCCGAGTTCGTCGCCGCGGTCATGAGCCCGCACCGCTTCTCGCTGCTCCACCTCCAGGGGCTGGTGAAGCGCCGCAACAGCTTCGTTGCCCACATGGGTCGGGAGATGAGCTACTGGGCCGGCTGGGCCCGGCTCGGAGCGGACGCCGTCGCCCCGGTCGACCCCCCCGACGAGCGCGATCTCCACGAAGTGCTCGGCCGTCTGGCCACGCTGCCGCTCGGCGTACGGGCCCACGCGGCCGATGCCCTCCGGCACTTCAGCGCCGAGACCCGGGTGCCCCGCACCCTCGCCAGCCTCAGCCGATACGAGACCCGGAAGCGCGGGCTCGATGTCACCGATTCGACCAGGCGGATCCTGGAAACCGGCTTGGTCGTGCCCGCGACCGATCTGGACGCCTGGCTCGCTGGATGGACCCGGCGCGACCTGCTCGCCTTCCTGGCTCAGGCCGGCCTCCGGCCCCGCAATAGTTGGGGCAAGGAACGTCTGGCCGAAATGGCCCACACCGAATGCGAGGAGCTGCTGCGCGGCCGCCTGGCCGAATCGGGAGCAGTCGAGCTGGCCCCGCAATACCTCACCGGCGCCCGGCGCCTCCGCGAATACCTCGACTCCGCGCGGGAGACGTGGAGAGTGTGGTTGGGGTTTGGGACGGGGCTGGAGATGTGAGGGTGGGATGTTGGCGATCGGCGATCGGCGATCGGCTATCGGTTATCAGCTATCGGTCCTGAAGCACCGAGCCTCCGCTCGCACGGACCGATAG
>JACCSE010000550.1 GCA_013813145.1 Gemmatimonadales bacterium | reverse complement strand
GTCGACGCCTGGTCGTGCCCAAGCACGACCGGGTCCGCCCCACCGCCGATCGGGTGCGGGAGGCATGGATGAGCATTCTTGGCGAGGCGGTAGAAGGGGCGCGGGTGGTGGATCTGTATGCCGGGAGCGGGGCGCTGGGGTTGGAGGCGCTGTCGCGGGGGGCGCAGTCGACGGAGTTCGTGGAGCTGAACGCGTCGTCGCTCGAGGCGCTCCGGGCCAACATCGCGGCGCTGGATGTGGGCGAGCGAGTTCGGGTGCATCGGGGCGACGCGCTTCGGTTCGCCGGGGGGCTGGAGCCGGGCGCTTTCGACCTGGCGTTCGCCGACCCCCCCTACGCCCACGACGCGGCCACCCGGCTGGTGGCGCTCTTCCGGCGCACGCCGTTCGCGCGCATTCTTTCGGTCGAGCATCGCGCGGACCAGCCGGTCGAGGGGGACGAGACCCGCCGGTATGGCGACACCGCCCTCACCTTCTGCCACCGCCCATGACCCGGATCGCCGTCTATCCCGGCTCGTTCGATCCGCCGACGAAGGGCCACGAGGACCTGGTCCGCCGGAGCCTCGCGCTGGCCGACCGGGTCGTCGTCGCCGTCGCCGTCAACGCGGCCAAGCAGCCGCTCTTCTCGGTCGAGGAGCGGCTCGACATGCTGCGCCGTTCCGTGGGTGGCGACTCCCGGGTCTCCTTCGAATCGTTCGAGGGGCTGCTCGCCGATTTCGCCAAGCGGCTGGGCGCGGGCGTCGTGGTCCGCGGCCTCCGCGCCGTCAGCGACTTCGAGTACGAGTTCCAGATGGCGCTCATGAACCGCCAGCTCCATCCCTCGCTGGAGACCGTCTTCCTGGTGCCGGCGGTGGACCTCACGTACCTGAGCTCCAGCCTGGTGCGTGAGGTCGCCCGCTTCGGTGGAGACGTGAGCGCCCTGGTACATCCGGCGGTGGCCGCAGCGCTGGCGCAGCGGTTCCGCCGATGAGCTTCCGGGCCACCGTGTTCCAGCGCGCCGCCGCGCGGCGAGCCCGCATCGTGCTCTGCGAGGGAGAGGACCCTCGGGTCCGGGAAGCCGCCGAGCGGCTCCGCGCGGAGCGGCTGGCCGAGCCGATCCTGATCGGCGGCGGCGGTCTCCAGCCGGCGAAGGACCCGAGGCTCAACCGGATCGCGAAGTATCTCCGGGAGCGCCGCCCCGACCGGATCCACGACGGCGTGCACGCGCTCGACGTGGCGTCGATGCCGGTCAACTTCGGCGCGTCGCTCGTCGCCCTGGGCGAGGCCGAAGGGGCGGTGGCGGGCGCCGTCATCTCCACCCGCGAGGTCATGCGGGCCGCGCTGTGGGCCATCGGCACCGCCCCGGGAGTGAAGCTGGTCAGCTCGTCCTTCTACATGGTGCTCCCCGGAGACATGGTGCTTACCTTCACCGATTGCGCGGTGGTCCCGGAGCCGACGCCGGCCGAGCTGGCGGGCATCGCCCTCGCCGCCGCGCGCGACCGGAGCCGGCTGGTCGGCGATTCGCCCCGGGTGGCGTTCCTCTCGTTCAGCACCAAGGGGAGCGCCGACGGGGCACCCGTGGCGCGGGTGCGCGAGGCCGCCGCCCTCTTCCGCGAGCTGGCCCCGAACATCCCGTCTGACGGCGAAGTGCAGGGCGACGCGGCGCTGGTTCCCGAGGTCGGGGAGCGCAAGGCCCCGGGCTCGCCCCTCGCCGGGCGGGCCAACGTCCTGGTGTTCCCCGACCTCAACGCCGGCAACATCGCCTACAAGCTGGTGCAGCGGCTGGCCGGCGCCGCGGCGATCGGGCCCATCCTTCAAGGGCTGGCGCGCCCCATGGCCGACTTGTCGCGCGGGGCGACGGCCGACGATATTGTCGAGGTGGCCGCCATGGTGGCGCTGCAGGGCGATTCGGCGAGCTGACGGAGAGACGTAATGGGCTTCAGCCAGACGAAGGATGCGAACGGCGTGACCGTGGTGCAGGTCGAGGGACAGCTCATCGTGGGCAACCGCCAGGAGCTGAAGGACCTGGTTCAGGCCGCGGTGGACGGCGGCGAGCGCCGGATCCTCATCGACTTCTCCCGGACCGGCTACATCGATTCCTCGGGGCTCGGGGCGCTGGTCTCGATCTCGAAGCGGATCCGTGAGGCCGGCGGCGAGCTCCGGCTCGCCGGGCTCAATGAGGACCTCCGCTCGCTGTTCGAGCTGACCAAGCTGGACACCCTCTTCAGCATCGCGGAGACGCCGCAGCAGGCTCTGGCCGGCTTTTGATGACGTTTGCATGGGGCGCTTAACACAGATATGGCATCCCGAGCGAACGCGAGGGATCTTGCCTGGGATTGGTTCGAGCGCTGCGGACAAGATCCTTCAGTCGCTGCGCTCCCTCAGGATGACATGGTGTTAAGCAACTTACGCAAAGCACACTAGCAGGCCCGCCGATGACGTCGCCGCTCCGCCTCTGCGTCCGCCGATCCCCGGCCCCGGACGCCCGCGACGCCGCGACGCTGGTCACCCTCCGGATCCCGAGCGACGTCGACTGCATCGAGGAGGCGGTGGAGCTGGTGGTGCGCCACTGCCTCGCCGGCCACCAGACCACGCGTACGACGCGGTTCCGGCTCCAGGTGGTCCTCTCCGAAGCGCTCAGCAATGCCATCATGCGCGGCAATTGCGAGGACTGCCGCAAGTGGGTGGACGTGCGCGCCGAGCTGTGGGTGGACGCCATCCGCCTGTACGTCACCGATGAAGGGCCCGGCTTCGATCCGGCCGCCGTGCCCGACCCGGTGACCCCGGAGCAGCTCGACGTCGCCGGAGGACGCGGGCTCTACCTGATCCGCAAGCTCGTGGACGCGGTCCAATTCAACGAGCAAGGGAATTCCATCTGCATGACGCTGCGCCGCCGCTAGGGCGGCTCGACCAAGTGCTCGAGGGCCTCGGCGCGCTCGCCGGTGGACGCGTACGCCTGTGGCGCTTCGACGGCCGGGGCCTGCGCGTGGCGGCGGGCCCCGACCCGGGGTGGAGCCCGACCATCCCCCGCGGCGCCGGCCTGGTGCCGACTCCGGCCGGCTCAGCCTGGCTCGAGCCGGTGCGCGAGCCGGAGGGGTTCTGGGTCGAGGTGGCGTTGGGCAGTGAGGCGGAGAGCCGGGCCGCGGCCGAGCGGGTGACGCCGGTCGTCGCGGCACTGCTCGACGCCGAACGGCAGCGCGGCTTCATCGCCGAGGAGCTGGCGAGCCGGTACGAGGAAATCGACCTGCTCTACGCCATCAGCGAGATCCTGGGCCAGACCGTACGGCTGGAGGAGGCGACCCAGACCATCGTGCGCGAGGTGAGCAGCGTGGTCGGCGCGCGGCGGGCCTCGATCATGGTGTTCGACGAGGCCACCGGCGCGCTCCGTACCGTTGCCGCGCGGGGCTTCGGGCTCGACCACCTGCCGCCGGTGGCGGTGGATGACGACTGCTCGGTGGCCGCCCGGGTGTACCGGGAGCGGCGCACCTTGGTCCACGACCCGACCGATCCCGACGAGACTCCCTCCGAGTGCGACGGGCGCCGCGGTTATCGCGGGGACGCCTATCTCAGCGTGCCCATCTGTTACGGCGCGCCCGGCGCGCCGACCCGCTGCGTCGGCGTCATCAATCTCACGGACCGGATCGGCGGCGACCGCTTCACCCATGGAGACCGGAAGCTCGTGACGGCGATCGCCAGCCAGATCGGCGCGGCGGTGGAGAACGCCCGGCTGGTGGAGCGGGACCTCAGGCAGCAGCGGGTTCGCCAGGAGCTGGAGCTGGCGCACGACCTTCAACTCAAGCTGCTGCCCTCGCCCGCGGTGCTCCAGGGCGACGCCGAAGTGGCCGCGCGCTGCTATCCCGCCGACTCGGTCGGGGGCGACTTCTACACCTTCACCCGGCTCGGGCGCGGGAGGGTTGGAGTGATGCTGGGCGACGTCGCCTCCCACGGCTTCTCGGCGGCGCTGGTGATGGCGCTGGTGATGTCCGCGGCGGGAATCCACGCCGCCGCCTCGGTCACGCCGGACGAAACCCTCAGCGCCCTGCTCGACAGTCTTTCGACCGAGCTGGCCGAAACCGAGATGTACTTCAGCGTCTTCTACGGTGTCCTCGATCCGCTCACCGGGCATCTGGCCTATGCCAGCGCCGGGCATCCGTACGCGTTCCGGGTGCCCCGCTTCGGCGAGCCCGAGCGGTTGGAGTCCACCGCGCCGCCGCTGGGGCTCGCCACTGCCGGCAGCATTCAGCGCCGGCAGGTGCCGTGGAGCGTGGGCCACGATCTTCTGGTGCTCTGGACCGACGGTCTGGTGGACGCGCAGAACGATGCGGGTGAGGCGTTCGGGGAGCAGCGGCTGCTCGCCGAGGTCTGTGCCCGGCGGGGTGAGCCGGTCGAGGCGGTCGTGGAGGGCGTGTTGGCCGCGGCGGACGCCTTCGGCGCTCGTCCGGTGGACGACCGCACGCTGCTGGTCCTCAGGATCTGACAGTGCCGCGCGCGAAGCGCCGGCTGGCTCAGCATTTCCTCACCGATCCCGGAATACTCGGACGCATCGCCGACGCGGTGGACCCGGACCCCGGCGACACCGTGCTCGAGATCGGGCCGGGGCCGGGCGGCCTCACCTCGGCGCTGGTCGAGCGGGTCGGGCGGCTCGTCGCGATCGAGAAGGATTCGGAGCTGATTCCCGGACTCCGCGCGCGCTTTCCCGGGGCGGAGATCGTGGAGGGCGACGCGCTCGATCTCGACTGGCACTCGCTCGCCGGGCCGAGTTTTCTCGTCGCCGGCAACATCCCGTACAACATCACTTCGCCGCTCATCGACAAGGCGTTGGAGCCGCCGCGGCCGGCGCGGATCGTCTTCCTGGTGCAGAAGGAGGTGGCCGACCGAATCTCGGCGCCGCCGGGCGGCAGCGAGTACGGCGCGCTCAGCATCGGGGTGAGGGCGGTCGCCCGGGCGGAGCGACTCTTCGTGGTACCGGCGGGGGCGTTCAAGCCACGGCCCAAAGTGGACTCCGCGGTGCTCCGGCTGACGCCGCTCGCGGCCCCGCTGATCTCGGACGCCGAGCGGGGGCGGTTCCGCCGGCTGGTCGTCGGCCTGTTCGGCTTCCGGCGCAAACAGCTTCAGCGCGGAATCCGGGAGCTTACCGGGTGGGACCCGGAGCCGGCGCGCTCGACGCTGGAGCGCGCCGGCCTCGATCCGGCGGCGCGGCCGGAGACGGTACCGCCGGAGGGTTACGTGCGGCTGCTCGCCGCGCTCGTTGACGCGGGGTGGAACGGGCGGTAGCTTTTGTGAAATGTTTCACATAAATACGGCCCATGCGTAAGGTCGCCGAGTCCACGGTCCGCCGGCTGTCGCTCTACCTGCGCTTCCTCGAGGAGTTCGAGGGCCAGGGTATGGGCACGGTGAGCTCCAGCGCGCTCGCTTCGCGGGGCGGCACTACCTCGGCACAGGTGCGGAAGGATCTGTCGTTCTTCGGCTCCTTTGGGAAACGGGGGTTGGGCTACCCGGTGCCAGAGCTGGCCGAGCGACTGCGCCAGATCCTCGGCCTCAAGCGACGCTATCAGGTGGCGCTGATCGGGGCGGGGAAGATCGGCAGCGCGCTGGTGCAGTACCGCGGGTTCCGGCAGCGCGGATTCGACATCGTGGCGATCTTCGACAGCGATCCGGGGAAAATCGGGCGGCAGTGGAACGGGCTGACCGTGCTCGACGTGGAGGCGCTGGAACGGGAGCTCGGGCGGAATCCGATCGACATGGCGGTTCTGGTGACGCCGGGGGAGGCTGCGCAGGCGGTGACGGACCGGCTGATCGGGCAGGGGGTCAAGGCGATCCTCAACTTCGCGCCGGTGCAGCTCAGCGTGCCGGACGATGTGGTGGTGAAGACGGTGAACCTGGCGCTGGAGCTGGAGACGCTCAGTTACGCGTTGGCGAATCGGTGAGGGCGCGGGGTCGGAGTGTATGGGCCGGGGCGGTCGTGCCCTGGAGGAGCGCCGCTGCTTTTCGCGATCGGGGTGGGTCCGCCCTCCGGACC
>JACCSE010000531.1 GCA_013813145.1 Gemmatimonadales bacterium | reverse complement strand
CCACCGACGCCCGGGAGCCGCTCACCCTGCTGTTCAACGTGCCCGGCGTGGCCCAGAGCTCCGGGTTCTTCGGCGACGCGCCGCCGCTCTCGATCAACGGCTCCAACTCGCTCTACACCCAGTACACGCTCGACGGGCTGGACAACAACGAGGGATTTCTCGGCGGCACCCGGGTCGAGTTTCCGCTCGGCGGGCTCGCCCGCGAAGAGGCGCTGGTCAACACCTACTCCGCCGCCTACGGCCGGAGCTCCAGCGGCGTCATCGCCCTGGAAAGCCTCGCCGGCGGCGACAGCACCCAGGGGGAACTGTTCGGTTATTACCGCCCCGGCCGGCCCATCGATTCACCCAACAAGCTGCCGTTCGGCGCCGATCCCGAGGCCGTGAGCAGCCTGCAGGACGGCTTCCGGCGCTTCCAGGTCGGCGGCGGAATCCGGGGGCCGCTGGTGCGGGGCCGGACCTTCGCTTCGGGCGCCGCCGAGTACGGCAACGAGAACGAGAGCCGGATCCCCTCCACCGCACGCACCGCCTTTGCCGGCACGGAGGAGCGGGAGAAGATGAAGCTGTTCGGACGGCTGGACCAGGGGTGGAGCCCTTCCCAGACCACGACGCTCCGGTTCGCCTTGAGCCTGGTGAACCGCGCCGGCCAGGGGTCGGGCATCGTGGCCCCCGAGGCGGACATCACCACCCGGCGGATCGGCAGCCTCACGGCGCTGACCCACCGGAGCGGGTTCCGGGGCGGCCTCGCCAGCAATACCGTGTCGGTTCAGGTGGGGACGTTCCGGTGGAACTTTCCTCCCACCGCGAGCGACTTCTCGCGGCCCAACGTGGTGATCCAGTCGGGCGCCGACAGCTCGGTCCAGGCCGTGGTCGGCTCGAGCAACTTCATTTTCGACGAGCGGGAGACCCAGCTCCAGCTCCGCGATGTGTTCCAGACCGCGATCGGGGGCGGCCACACGATCCGGGCCGGCGCCGACGTGATCACCGCCTCGTTCGAGCTCACCGGTGCGAACACCAACCCCAACGGCTCCTACGTCGTCTTCAACGATGGCAACATCAACCCCGCGGCCGGTGGGTTCTACGCCCTGGAGGACATCCCCGCCGACGTGCGAGTGCGGAGCTACACTATCGACGCCCGGATCGCGCAGGTGAACCGGAGCCAGACCAACTACGGCGTCTTCGTGGAAGACGGCTGGCGGGTGTCGCCATCGCTCACGCTCCAGGGCGGAATCCGCTGGGATTACGACGATCTCACCTCCCGGGGCGAGAGCAGTGCGGACCTGAACAACATTCAGCCCCGGGTCTCCTTCAACTGGTACGCCACCCCCCGGAGCGTGTTTCGGGGCGGAGCAGGCTACTACACCGGCAAGCTGCCCTACGCGGTCTTCTCCGACGCCTTCCAGTTCGGACCCGAGGGCAACGCGACCGTCACCTTCGACAACACCACGGCGCCCGGCGCTCCGGCGTTCGGCCAGGGTCTCACCCAGACGGAGCTACAGCAGCAGGCCGACCTGCTGCCGGCACGGGAGCAGCGGCGCACCTTCGCCCTGGGCCTGGAGCAGCCGTTCAGCCGGCAGGTGACGCTGGGCTATCAGCGTACTCTCGGCGAGAGCTGGGCGGTGTCTCTGGACGCGGTGTTCGTGGACACCCGCAACCTGCCGCGATCCTACGATCTCAATCCGGTCGAGCGTCCGCTGACGGCCGCGGACACGGTGAACCGCACGACCGAGTTCGGCGACCAGTTCCGTCCGGTAGCTCCGGCGACCGACTCCTTCCGCCGGCTCACCACCACTGAGACGGCGGGGCGAAGCCGCTACTGGGGGCTCTACACCAGCGTGCGGCACCGCCTCAGCGAGGCCTGGACCCTGGACGCGAACTGGGTCTGGTCCCGGGCTCGGAACGACACCGAGGACATCAACTTCAACGCCGCCCGGGCGAACGACTTCGACGCCGAGTACGCGGACGCGGCGAACGACCGGCGCCACAAGGTGACGGTGCGGTCGGTGTACACGTTTGCGAGCCGGGTGCGGCTCAGTCTGATCGGTGACTTTCAGACCGGCCAGCCGGTCAACCGGGTGGCGGGACGGATCAACCCGGACGGCACCGCGAGCACGCTCGACCTGGACGGCTCCGGACCCATCTTCGGCGAAGGCTTCATCGGCAGCAACGACCGGTTTCCCGGCGTGCCCCGGAACGGCGAGCGGCTGCCCAGCTTCTTCAATTTGAGCGGCGGGGTCACCTACGTGGTGGGCTCACGCTGGGGCGACCTCGAGCTCAGGGCCGACGTGTTCAACGTGCTGGACGGTACTCAGTGGGGCGGCTTCGCCAATGGGAACTCCGCCGGCGGCGGGCGCACTCAGTTCGGCCGGCCGGGCGATCCGATCGTGCTCCGCTCGCCGGGGCCGCCGCGCCAGGTCCAGTTCTCGGCGCGGTATGTGTTCTGATGGGTATGCTCGGGATGACCTGCTTGAAGCCCTGTGTCCTGCTCGCGACCCTGACTCTCATCGCCTGCCGTGAGCCCGCTCGTCCAGCCGCCGACCTCGCCACTCTCCCCTGGGACACCGTCCTCGC
>JACCSE010000469.1 GCA_013813145.1 Gemmatimonadales bacterium | reverse complement strand
GGAGGCCCACGCCGTACACGTCGGCCAGCGAGCCGTGCAGCGTGGTCCGGGGAGCGAAGGCCTCCTCCACGATCGGCTTTATCCGCCGGTAGAACTCCGCCGTCTTGAGCTTGCTCCGGAGCACCGGCACCCCACGCGCCTTCGCCAGCTCCAGCATTTCGGCCGGGACCTCCTGACCCTTGGTCACGAAGATGCATGGAAGATCGAACTCGAAGAACTGCTCGAGCGCTCGCTTCCGCTGGTCGGCGGGAAGGGAGTGGAGATAGGTGATCTCGGTCTCGCCGAAGACGTGCAGCCGGTTGGGCGCGAACCGTCCGGTGTAGCCGGCGAGCGCCAGGCCGGGGCCCGCCACCTCGGCGTCGGGAAGCTGGCGGTCCAGCCCCACGTCGCCGGTCAACGGCTCGAGCTGGAGCGGGTCGCTCCTGCGGGAGAGGAAATCCCGGAGCCGGAGCATCACAGGCGTTCGGCCTCGGGAGGACGGGACCGGCGGGGATGGGCCAGCTTCTCGAGCTGCCGGCGCAGTTTATCCTCGGCGCGGTCGAGGGCGGTCCGATGGTCGTCTCCCTCACCTTTGGCCACGAGCACCTCCCCGCGCGCAACGTGCAGGCGAAGCTCCGCGGTGCGGTCCGGCCCGTCGGCATCGAAAACGACGGTCGCCTCTATCGGTCGCCGAGCGACGGCACCCAGCCGCTCGACGACGGTGAGGGCGCGCTCCCGCAGGGCATCGGGGATCTCGCAGTGTCGGGCGGTGATGATGGTCTGCATGATCGCTCCTCCTGGCTCAGCGCGCGGCGGAGCCGGTGATGATGTCGTCGAGATGATGTATGGTGGCGGCCGCGGTGCGCTCCCAGGTCAGCCCTTCGGCGAAACAGCGCGCGGCGCCGCCGAGCCGCAATACGAGCGAAAGATCGCCGGCCAGCTCCAGCATCCGTGCCGCCAGCGCGTCTACGTCCCCGTGGGGCACCAGGTATCCGGTCTCCCCGTGGCGGACCGAGTCCCGAAGCCCTGGACTGGCGGAGGCGAGCGATGGGGTGCCGCACGCCGCCGCCTCGATCACGGTAATGCCCCACCCCTCCTTGGGCGAGGGAAAGACGTTGGCCCACGCCCCGCGGAGCAGCGACACCTTTTCCGCCTCGCTCACGAAGCCGTGAAAGCTGACCGCGTCAGTCAGGCCGAGCCCGGCGGCCAGCCGCTCGAGGTCGGCCCGATGGTCGCCGGTGCCCGCGATGTCGAGCCGAAGATCGGGCCGCTGGCGCCGCGCGGCCGCCAGAGCCCGGATAGCCAAAGCTATCCCTTTATAACGCTTCAGCCTGCCTACATACAAGAACCGGGGCGTCGCGCCCCGCACGCCCGGTGGACCAGGGGTGAAATGGGTGCTGTCCACCCCGGGATGGATCACCCGCACTCGGGCGGGCTCGACGCCGCGGCGGACGAGATCGTCCCGGGTACTCTCGCTGATGGCGTGGAACCAGGCCCGGCGGTAGCCCAGCGGCAGCGGCTGTTCCGCCAGCCACACGGTCGCCGCCGCCGGCCAGGACGCCTCCTCGAAGGCAGTCGTGCCGAAGAGGTGGGGGACGATGGCGCAGAAGGGGAGATCGGTTCCGAGCGGAAGAAAGAGCGGCAGTTTGTTGACGTCCTCCACCAGCACGTCGGGCCGCTCGGCCCGGATGGCGCGGCGTACCGCCGTGCGCCCGAGCAGGGCGAAGCTGTTTCGCCCGCCGACTCGCTGCACGTCCACGTCGTCCACCCGGGCCCGGGGCGCGGCTCCCGGCCAGCCGCTGCAGACCAGGCGGACTCGATGGCCGGACCGGGCCAGACGTCCGAGGATCTCGAACAGGTGGATCTCGGCCCCGCCGGAATGAGGGTTGTCCAGGTCCTGCCAGTTGACGACGAGGATGTTCATTGGGTATGAGATATCGGCTATCGGCTGATGGCTATCGGCTGATGGCTATCGGCTATCGGCTATCGGTCCGCGCGGGCGGGCGTTCGGTGTTCAAAGCCGATAGCCGATAGCCGATAGC
>JACCSE010000513.1 GCA_013813145.1 Gemmatimonadales bacterium | reverse complement strand
TCCCCAGCCCTCTTTGCCCTTCGCCCCCCCGACCATAACTTAGGCGCCGATGATCCGGTTCCTCCGCCGCTCCCGGCTGCTCGCCCTCGCCCTGTTGCTGGCCACCCCCGCCTTCGGCGGGGCCTGGCTTCAGGCGGTGCACCCATGCCCCGTGGACCAGCCATGGCTCGCGGGGCAGGGCGAGCACGGCGGCGGCCACCATAGCGCCCCCGCCGGAGCGCCGGAGGGCTGCCACTGCGTCGGGTCCTGCTCCCCCGCCGGTGCAGCCGCGCTGGCGAGGAGCCCCGAGTCGCCCACCGTCACCGCCGTGCTGGCGTCGCCCTCACGGGTTCTCCCAGCGCACGCCGACCCGCCGGCAGTTCGCCCCTCGGACCGCCTCCCTCCAGCCACCGCTCCACCCTCTCTGTCCTGAACCACCGGACCCGGTGATCATCGGCCGGCCGCGACCCGCGGCTGCGCCGCTGTAACGATCTGAACCGAACCCGACAGGACAGGGCATGACACACCGACAGACGCGGCGCGCGCTCTGCGCGGCCGCCGCCATTCTGATGGCTCCCCTCGCCACATCCTCCAGCGCCGCCCAGGAGCCCGGCTCGATCAGCGGCGTGGTGCGCTCGGCGGTGAACGACTCCGTACTGGCCGGCGCCCTCGTCACCCTCGAAGGGCGCCCGATCAACGTCCAGGTGGACCGGAACGGCCGATTCCGCATCACCGAAGTCCCGAGCGGCAAGGCGAAGCTCATCGCCAAGGTGCTAGGCTACGCCCCCGCTCGCATGCAAGTCGACGTCGCCTCGGCTGGGGAGGCGGCAGTCGTCATCCGAATGGAGCCGGCGGCGGTGCAGTTGGCCGAGCTCACCGTCATCGGGACCCAGGCCGACCTGGAGGAGCGCCGGGCGCGCCTCGCCCAGGTGCCGGGCTCAGTTGCGCTGGTCGAGTCCGAGGAGATCCGCGGCACCCGCCAGGCCAACTTCAAGGACGTGCTGGGGTTCACCCCCGGCGTCTACGTGCAGCCTCGCTTCGGCGCGGCGGACGAGAGCCAGATCTCGATTCGGGGCTCCGGGCTCCGGAACAACTTTCACGCCCGCGGCATCAATCTCCTGGTGAACGGAATGCCCTATCGGAACACCGACGGGTTCACCGACTTCGAGTCGCTGGAGCTGCTCAACACCGAATCGATCGAGGTTTACAAGGGCGGGAACGCGCTGCGCTACGGCGGCTCGACCCTCGGCGGGGCGATCAACCTCGAGACCAAGACCGGCTACACCGCGGACCCGATCGGCGTAGTCGCCGAAGGCGGGAGCTTCGGGTTTCTCAAGACCCAGGTCTCCTCCGGCGCCGCCCTGGGCAAGCTGGACTACTTCGGGAGCTACACCCGAACGTCGCTCGACGGCTTCCGCGACTACGCGGTGCAGGGGCGCGACCGGGTCAACGGTCATCTCGGCTACGTGCTCTCGGACAAGACGGACATCCGCAGCTTCTACTTCTTCGCCCGGGTCGACGAGCAATTGCCCGGCGCCCTGACCGCCGAGGAACTGGTCAGCGACCCTCGGGCCTCGCACCCGGAGAACCGAGCGGACCGCTGGGGCCGCGATTACGATCTCCACCATCTCGGCGTGCAGCTTCGCACTCAGCTCGGCCCGAACCAGCGGCTCGAAATAAGTCCCTACTTTCAGTTTCGCGACATCGACCATCCGATCTTCCAGGTCCTCAACCAGCAGAGCCGGGACTATGGAGCGGAGCTGCGCTACGAGAACACCGTGCCGCTCCTGGGACGGACCAACCGCTTCACCCTGGGCGTCCAGCCGGCCTGGCTCAACATGGACAACCGCCAGTTCGTGAACCAGGCGGGCGAGCACGGGGAGCTGCGCAAGCAGCAGAAGGACGGAGCGGTGGGCCTGGCCGTCTTCGCGGAGAATGCGCTGGCGCTGAGCGCGCGGCTCACGGCCGTGATCGGGCTCCGGTTCGATCACTCCATCCGGAAGTCGCGGGACGCGTTCGTGGGGGACGGCGATCAGTCCGACCACCGTGAGTTCAACCCGCTGCTGCCCAAGCTCGGCATGCTGTACTCGTTGCCGGCCATCGACGGGCAGGTGTACGCCAACGTGAGTCGCTCGTACGAACCCCCTCTATTGCTCGAGCTTAACAGTCTGGCTGTGCCCGGGTTCATCGAGCTCGACGGTCAGGACGCCTGGCAGTTCGAGCTTGGTGTTCGGGGCAGCTCGGGCGCTTTGGCGTGGGACGTGACAGCGTACAACGTCGAGCTCGAGAACGAGATTCTCAACGTGAACGTTCAGCCGTTCTCTTATGCGCCATTCACAGTGCCGACCTACCGGAACTCACCACGTAC
>JACCSE010000491.1 GCA_013813145.1 Gemmatimonadales bacterium | reverse complement strand
GCCTCAAGGTATGCCCCCTTCACTGCGTTCAGGGTGATAGAGCCTCAAGCTCTGCGGGTACCCGCTAGTTGCTGGCCGGAGCAGCGGGAGAAGCGCTGGCGAGGCCCAGCAGTTCCTTGGGGCTTTCGGCGCGGCGGAGCAGGTCCAACGCGGTCTGCATCTGCCGGTCGTTCGCCGCCCGCCGGCGGAACTCGGCCTGCCGGCCGAAAACGTAGCGCGCCAGCTCGTTGCCGAGCTGCTCGTCCACCAGCCGCCCAGCTCCGGCGATCTCCTCCGCGGAGAGACGCACGCCCTTGGCACCGAGACGGTCGTAGACCTCACGGCGCATCGCCGGGGTGACGCTGAACGACTCCGAGGTGATGGATCCCTTGTTCTTCGCCTCCAGCGCCAGGGTCGTAAGCACGTCCCGATACTCGGGGAGATTGTTGCCCAGCGCCTTGGCGAATTCGCGCTCGCCCTCGGTGAGCGTATCGGCGGTCATCACGATGTCCGGAACGATCCCGCCGCCGCCGCGCACCACCCGGCCCGCGTCGGTCCGGAAGATCGGCAGCTCCCTGAGCGCCGAATCGCTGGTCTCGAGTCCGGGAGAACCGAGCACGGTGTCCGCCGCCTCTTCGGCCGCAAGCTCTGCCTGCTCCTCTTCGCTCTCCACCGTCCGCTGAATGGTCCGACCGCTCGGCGTGAACCACCGCGCCGTCGTGAGCTTGAGGGCTACCCCTTCGCTCAGGGGGAACAGGGTCTGCACCAGTCCCTTGCCGAAGGTCGGCGAGCCCACCACCACCGCGCGATCGTGGTCCTGAAGCGCCCCGGCAATGATCTCGGCGGCGCTGGCGGAGCCGTCATTCACCAGCACGACGATCGGCAGCTCGGGCCAGGTCTGCCGGGCATCGTCGTAGAACTGTTTGGTGGAGCCGCGCGCCCGGCCCCGGGTGGAGACGATCTCCTGCTTGTTGTCGAGGAACAGATCGGCCACCTCGACCCCCTGGTCGAGCAGCCCGCCGGGGTTGAAGCGCAGGTCGAGAATGAGCGACTTCATCCCCTTTTTCTTCAGGGCGGAGATTTCCTGCCGCAGCTCGTCGGCCGAAGTTTCGCTCACCGGATTCAAGGAGATGTAGCCGATCCCGTCCGGGAACATGGTGCCGGCCGGAACCGACTTGATGTGGATCCGGGCCCGGGTGAGCGGATACTTGATCGGCTCCGGAATCCCCGCCCTGCGCACCGTGATGGTGATCTTGCTTCCGGCGCCACCCCGCAGCGCTTTCACCGCCTCGTCGTTCTTCCATCCCTTGGTGGACTTCCCGTCCACCGCGATGATCTGGTCGCCGGTCTGCACCCCGGCGCGCTCAGCGGGGGTCTCGGGCAGCGGGGCTACGACCGTGATCCAGCCGTCGCGCACGTCGATCTGGATGCCCAGGCCGGCGTAGTTCCCCGAGGTCTGCTCGGTGAGCGCCTTGTAGTCGTCGCCCGTGAGCAGGACCGAATAGGGATCCTCGAGCTGCTCGAGCATCCCGTGGGTCGCTTTCTGATAGAGGTCGATTTCTCCGAGCGAGTCGACGTAGTACGCGCTGACATGCCCCAGCACGTCGTCGAACAGGCGGGCCTGCTGGTACACGTTGCCGGCTCCGGCACCGCGCTGCAGCAGCCACCCTCCGCTGAAAAAGGAGATCACCGACACCAGCCCGATCACGCTCCAGCGCTGCTTCATACTTCCCTCCACGTTCCTGGAATATCGGTTGTTGGCTATCGGCTATGGGCTATCGGCTTTCGGTGCGAGCGGAGGCTCGGTGCTGCAGGACCGATAGCCGATAGCCGATAGCCATTAACCAGCCGCGAACCTCCCTGGCGCCACCGCCACCACCTCCGCCCAAGCGGCCTGCAAGAGCCGGTCCGGCGGGAGACACCCATCCAAATGTCGCACCCCGTCGCCCCGGACCGCCAGGTAGAACTCGATCACCCGGCGATGGAACTCCGCGCTCTCCCGGTCGAGCCGGTCCAGCCGCTTCCCGGCCGCCACCTGCCGGGCCTGGCCCACCGCAGGGGGCAGATCGAGGATCAAGGTGAGGTCGGGGACCAGTCGGTCCGCCGCGGCACTGTTGGCCGGCAGCACTACCTCGGGCGGGAGTCCGCGGCCGGCCATCTGATAGGCCTCGGTGGACAGGGCGAATCGGTCCGAGAGGACCACCCGGCCCGCCGCGAGCGCCGGCCGGATGACGGTCTGCACCAGATCGGCTCGGGCGGCGAGATAGAAAAAGAGCTCCGCAACCGGCCCTAGCGTGTGCTCGGGATCGAGCAGCGCCTGACGGGCGAACTCGGCGGCCCGGGTGGTTCCAGGCTCCCGCACCACCACCGGCTCCTCCCCGGCATCGCGGATCCGGCTGGCAAGCGGCTCCAGCAGGGTGGACTTGCCCGACCCCTCCGACCCCTCCAGCACCAGGAAGAGACCCGGCCGGTTCATCCCAGCGTGATGATGCTGCTGGCCGCCCCTTTTTCCATCCCCTCGGTGATCTGCTGGTTCACCCGGTTCATGAGCTTCTCGAAGTTCGACCGGGCGACGACGTACGCCTGACCCACCGGGCTAATTTCCAGATCTCGTACCGCGGTCTCGTACGATTCGGCCGTCTCGGGATCGGGCATGCGTCCCTGTGCGACCACTTGATCCACCTGGCGCGCCAGGGTCTGGATCAGCTCCAGCTTGCTGACCGTGTCTTTGTCTTCCCGCAATGTGCCCTCCGCCCGCCGGAGCGCCTGATACTCCGTCGACTGGCCGATGAGCCGGCCCAGCTCCGATGCCTTGTCCCAGATCACGTGGTGGCGCTCCTTCTCGCGAGCAGATACCTGTCGCGTCCAAAAAGGTCAGCATGAACCGCAATGTCGCTCCAACCGAGCGCGCTGGCGCGCCGGGCGCACTCCAGCGCTCGGGCACAATCCACTTCCACGGCGAGCCATCCCTCGGGCCGAAGCACCGTCCGGGCCTGGTCCAGGAGCCGGGTGGTCAGTTCCACCCCCTTCACTCCGCCGACCAGTGCGCCTGCCGGCTCCCAGTCCCGCACCGAGGGATCGAGGCGTGAATACTCCTCAGCCGAAAGATAGGGGGGATTGGAGACCAGTGCGTCGAAGGCCGCTGGTCGAAGCGGTTCGCACAAGTCTCCTCGGACAAGCTGGATCCAACCCCCGGTCGAGGCTCGGTTCTCCGCCGCCAACTCGAGCGCCCCGGCGGAGAGGTCCACGCCCACCACCGTGGTGAACCCGCCTTCCGTCGCGAGACTCAACGCCAGCGCTCCGGTCCCGGTGCCGACGTCCACCAGGCTGCCGGTGCGGACCCGCGCGAGGAGGAGATCCACGAGACCCTCGGTCTCTGGTCTGGGTATGAGCGCGCGGCGGTCGCTGTGCAGCGTGAATCGCCGGAAGCCGGCCCGGCCGGCCACGTGCGCCAGTGGCTCACCTCCGGCCCGTCGCTCGGCGGCGCGACAGAGGGCGGCCGCGTGCGCCGGTTCGACCGACTCGTCGGGACCGAGAAGAGCTTCGGCTGAGTGGCAACTGAGGAGTTCGGTCCAGAGCCGCAACGCCTCTCGTCGCGGCTCGGGCACGGCCCCGGCTCGAAGAGTGGCGGTGACGCCGGCGAGGAGCTCGCGACGGGAGAGCGCCAGATCAGACACCGTCCTGCTCCTGCCGGCTCGCCAGCCGGAGCGCGTCTACCAGATCGTCGATGTGCCCGTCGAGGATGTCGCCGAGATTGTAGAGCGAGAGGTTGATCCGGTGGTCGGTGACCCGGCTCTGGGGGAAGTTGTAGGTGCGGACCTTAGCCGAGCGATCGCCGGTGCCCACCATCGCGCGGCGATCGCGGGCACGGGAGGCCTCCTGCTCCGCCAGCATCCGGTCGAGCAATCGCGCGCGCAGCACTTCCATCGCCTTGATCTTGTTCTGGAGCTGGGATTTCTGGTCCTGTTGACTCACGACGAGGCCGGTGGGCAGATGGGTGATGCGGACCGCGCTGTCGGTGGTGTTCACGCTCTGTCCGCCCGGTCCGGACGAGCGGAAGACGTCGATCTTGAGATCGTTCGGCGCGATGGCGACGTCCACCTCTTCGGCTTCCGGCAGCACCGCCACCGTCGCGGCCGAGGTGTGGATCCGGCCCTGCGTCTCGGTGGCCGGGACTCGCTGCACCCGGTGCACCCCGGATTCGCGGCGAAGCAGGCCGTACGCGTCGGACCCGCGCGCCGCGACGATGGCTTCCTTGATGCCGTCCAGGGTTCCCGCGCTCAGCGAGATCGGCTCCCACCTCAGGCCGTGCCGCTCGGTGAACCGCTGGTACATGCGATAGAGATCCGCGGCGAACAGCGCGGCCTCATCGCCGCCGGTGCCGGCGCGGATCTCGATGATGGCATCGCGGTCGTCGTGCGGATCGCGGGGAACGAGGAGAGCGTGCAGCTCACCGGAAACGGAATCGATCTCGGGCGCGAGCCGGGCGAGATCGGCC
>JACCSE010000486.1 GCA_013813145.1 Gemmatimonadales bacterium | reverse complement strand
TCGGGCTTGTCACCACCTCCGTGTAGTAGAACCCTTCCAGTTGCTCCAACACGTCAACTATGCGGAAAATGCCGGCATCCGTGCGCAAGTCGAACGAAATGCCGGTCACCGGGTCCGGTCCCATCCCTCCATCATCATCGTCGCCGCAGGCGGTGAACACGGATGGCAGCATTACCACCGTACCGCCGGCCAGCAGCGTGCGCACGAAGCTGCGCCGCGTCGCTGGACGCATCAGTTCTCCCAAGTTGTGTACGATCATCGTGCCTTCACTTTCTATGTTCTGCTTCGGAATGTTCCCCTCTCTGTGCGTTGTTTGCGATCTAACCGTAGATCGGGGGCACAGCGGTCTCTCTCGACTCGTCAAGCTAAACCTATTGTGGGGGCAACGACAATGCATCAGAGGAGCCCGATCTCCTTATCAGATTTTTACGCGTCGGCTTCTGCAACAGATTCGCCACGGCTGCCCCACCGGTTGCACTTTCTCACCAGCCCGGGGTCGCTTCCAGGCAAGCCGGTACGTCTTCGCGAAATGCACCAAGGCGTACCATCTCCCAGCGGCGGTGGTGCTCGGCGCTGGGTACGCACGTCGACTCTTCTCGTTCATTATTCGCGCCGATATGTCAGTCAGCGAGCGAAGGTCGCGGCATGGGTCGGAACAGGAGAAGGAGAACCACCGGCTGCTCCCTATTATCACAGCGGCGCGCTTCTCGGCTTTCAGAACGCCATAACCCCGCACGGGGTAGCGCGGCCGGAGCTCGGCTAGGGCGGCAAGCGCATCGTCAGCTCGGTCGTGCTCGACCGCGGTACCCCTTGAGCGGCGGCGGGGTAGCGGGCTCTACCAGGATGATTCGAGTCGCGCCACCGCGCGATGCGGTAGATCGCCGGCGCGTGGCTGCGCCCCGCGGTTTCTCGTAAGCACGAAGTCGGATCCGCAGTTGGCTCCGCGGAGTACCCCAGCGCCGCGATTGAAGGTATGGGGAACTTCCGCTCTGGGAGGTACGAGCCCCGCCGCTCCGGGCTCCATTGCCGTCCCCCCGGACGCCAAGTATTTTCCGGCCATGCAGTTGCCCTATTCCTCCGCACCTTCGTTCCCGCTCATCCTGGCGCCCATGGCCGGAGTATCGGAGCCGCCCTTCCGCCAGATCTGCCGGGCGATGGGCGCCGACGTCGTGCTGTCCGAGTTCCTCTCCTCCGAGGCGATTCGGCGGCGCATCCGGAACACGCTGGAAGGCGCGGAGTTCGAGGAAATCGAGCGGCCCATCGGGATCCAGATCTACGGTGCCGACCCCAATGCGATGGCCGAGGCCGCCGCCCTCATCACCGAGCACTACCGCCCGGAGTTCATCGACATCAACTTCGGCTGCCCGGTGAAGAAGGTCGTGCGGCGAAACGGTGGCTCGGGCTGCCTGCGCGATCTCGACCTGGTCGATCGGATCATCCGCGCGGTTGTCGGGGCGACGCACCTGCCGGTGACGGTCAAGACCAGGAGCGGCTGGGACGACGAGCGTCGGGATCCGGTCGCCATCGCGCTCCGGATGCAGGATGCCGGCGCCAGGGCGTTCACGCTCCACGCCCGCACCCGGACGCAGATGTTCGCCGGTCGGGCCAACTGGGACGAAATTGCCCGGGTGGTGGACGCGCTCGACATCCCGGTCATCGGCAACGGCGACGTGACCACCGCTTCGGACATCGTGCGCATGCGGAATCATACCGGGTGCGCGGGTATCATGGTCGGCCGCGGGGCGTTCGGCAACCCATGGCTCTTCCGCGACGGACAGGCGCTGCTGGCCGGTCTGCCCTTACCTCCAGCTCCCGGCGCGGGCGAGCGGTTCGCCGTCGCTCTCGACCACGCGCGCCTGGCGCTCCGCCTTCAGGGCGAAGGCCGGAAAACGGTCGTCGAGTTCCGCAAGCACCTCGGGTGGTATACCCGCGGCCTGCACGGCGCGAGCGAGTTGCGCCAGCGTCTCTTCCAGATCGAATCGATCGCGGAAGTCGAGTCGATCTTTCTCCAGTATCTCGAGCCCGTCGCCCAGGTGGCGTGAGACCCGAGCAGCTCGAGGCCCTGCTCGCGGACGTCGCCGCCGGGCGAGTGAGCCCCGCGGCGGCCCTCGAGCGCCTGCGGCACCTGCCGTACGAAGATCTCGACTTCGCCCGTATCGACCACCATCGCGCCCTGAGGCAGGGTCAGCCCGAGGTGGTCTTCTGCGAAGGGAAGACCGTGGAGCAGGTCGTGGCCATCTGCGAGCGGCTGGCTGCGGTTAACGACTCGTTCCTCGGCACGCGTTGCACCGAGCCCCAGGCGGAGGCGCTGCGTGACAGGTTCCCCCGGA
>JACCSE010000460.1 GCA_013813145.1 Gemmatimonadales bacterium | reverse complement strand
CCTCGTACCCACCGAGCGACATGCGACCGTCGCCGGTGCGGTTATCGAAGAAGTGCCCAGCCTGCGCGGCAATCTGATGCACGACGCCCAGACGGCGGTTCTCATGCGGGAACACGGTATCCGCCAGATTTACACCCGCGACACCGATTTCCACCGCTTTCCCTTCGTCACTCCGCTCGATCCGGTTGCCGGCGCCTCATAATCGGGTACAAGGGTCTTTTCGAGCGGCTCGTTGAGCGCTTGCGGCTGTTCACGACGAAGGCACGAAGCAAGCGCTCATCAGAAGAAAAACTGCCGCAGATTCTTCCCCTGCTCTACGTACACCTTGAGGCAGCAGATCATCTGCATCCACCCCATGCAGTTGCCGTAGGAGCTGTGGAGACCCTTCGGAGTCTCCTTCCAACCCGACTCGCTGATGCGCACCAGGGTGGCGTTGCCTTCCAGCGGCTCGAACTCCATCCGCACCTCGGTGTCGTAGTCTCCGTCCGCCGCCGCCCACCCCAGCACGATGAGCCGCCCCGGCTCGACCTTCCGCACCTTGACCGGGAAGGCGCCGGGGAAGTCGGCGAAGTCCCACATCACCGTGGTCCCTTCGTCGAGCGGAGCGCTCGCGCCGCCGGTGGTGAAGTACCCGCTCAGCTTCTTGGGGTTGTGGACGGCGTCGAACACCTCGGCCACTGGCCGGGCGATCTTGCCGTAGACCTGAAACTTGAGATCCATACGTTTCTCGCGGTTGAAGTTCTCTCAAATAATGTTATAATACTATAACATGTCAAGCGCGGACGTTCACGACACGATCTTCAAGGCGCTGGCTGATTCGCGGCGGCGAGCGATGCTGGATCTGATGAAGGCGGGACCGATGACCACGGGCGAGCTGTGCAACGGCTTCCCCGAGCTGGACCGTTGCACCGTGATGCAGCATCTCGGCGTGCTGGAGGAGGCCGGGCTCCTGATCGCCGAGCGCCGCGGGCGCCGGCGGTGGAACTACTTCAATCCACTTCCGATCAAGGAGATCCACGACCGGTGGATCCACCCCCACGCGGTGGGTGCGGTCACTCTGCTCGCCCGGCTCAAGCGGGACCTCGAGGAAACCGATGTCCGATGACTCGAGCTACCGCTCGGCCGTTACTTTTGCCAGCTCCTCGAAGAGGCCGATGTAGACGAACCGCCACCGCTCCTGGAAGTGGATCAGCCGGAACTCATCGGCCCCCGGGGTGACGGTATTGCAGCGGGGTACGGAGACCCCGACCCAGTCCCCGTCCAGCCGCATCACCGCCGCGTCGACGCCCGCCCTCGCGTCCGAAGCGCACGCCTCAGCGGGGCCGCGCCCGGGAGACGCGGCAGCCGCCACCAGCGCCTCAGGTACTGGCCGATGGGCGACCACCTTTGCCGACAGCACGTCGGCGGCGATCGCCTCCCAGTCCTCATGGGCGAGATTGAAGTAGAACGCCCTGAGGGTCCTGTGAATCCCGGCGGTGTCGATCGTGGCGGGCGCCTGCTGAGCGCTTGCAGCGGCCGGCGCGGCGACCAGTGTCGCGAGCGCCAGGAGTGCCCGGCGAGGCGTCATCGGTTCCTCACTGTGCGTCGTGAAAGATGATGCCCAGCGTATGCCGGCGCCCCGAGCGGATGCGGCTGACGCCGTGGCGGAGGTTGACCCGGTACACGCCCCGGGTCCCCTGCACCGGCCGGTGACTGACGGCGAACACCACGCCGTCGCCCTGACGCAGCGGCACGACTTCGGCCCGCGACTGCATCCGCGGACGCTGTTCCGTCATGACGAACTCCCCGCCGGCGAAGTCCCGTCCCGGCTCGGACAGCAGGATCGCGAGTTGGAGCGGAAAGACGTGCTCCCCGTAGAGGTCCTGGTGGAGGCAGTTGAAGTCCTCCGCCACGTACTGGAGCAGCAGCGGAGTCGGCTTGACCTGCCCGGCCTCGTGGCATCGCGCCAGGAAATCGGCATGCTCGGCCGGGTAGCGCACGCCGATGCCCATGGCCTCGTTCCAGCGGTTGGCGATCGGAGCGAGGTGCGGGTACACGGCCGTCCGGAGATCGGCAATCAGCTCGGGCAGCGGGTAGCTGAAGTACTGATACTCTCCCCGCCCGAAGCCGTGCCGGCCCATCACGATCCGGCTGCGGAAGACGCTGTCGTCCTGATACAACGCGGCAAGCGACCGGCACTCGTCCGGCGAGACCAGCGCTTGCAGCACCCCGCTGCCACGGGCGTCGAGGTCCGCCGCGACTTCGTCCCAGTTCACGGCGAGCGTGGCCGCCACTTCGGCCCGGGCGCTCACGCCGTGGCCTCCCGCCGAAGCAGCGCGCGCTTCCGCTCCACGCCCCAGCGATACCCGGCCAGTCCGCCGTCGTTCCGGACCACGCGATGGCAGGGAATAGCCACCGCCAGGGGATTCGCCGCGCAAGCGCCGGCCACCGCCCGCACCGACTTCGGCGCACCGATTCGGGCGGCGATTTCGGTGTAGGTCGCCGTCGAACCGGCGGGAATCTCCCGCAGCGCCTGCCAGACGCGCCGCTGAAAGACCGTGCCACGCACGTCCAGCGGGAGGTCGAGCCCCAGTCCGGGCGCATCGACGAACCCCACGACCCGAGCCACCAGGCGCTCGAACTCGGCGTCGCCACCGATCAGCGCGGCTTGGGGGAAGCGGTCCTGGAGGTCGTGCGCCAGCGCCTCGGGATCGTCGCCCAGGAGGATGGCGCAGACGCCGCGCTCGCTCGTGGCGACGAGAATGGAGCCGAGGGAGCACTCGCCGATGGCGAAGCGGATTTCGGCGTTCGCGCCACCGGCACGATAGTCCGACGGCGTCATCCCCAGCAGCCGGCCCGACTCATCGTAAAACCGGCCGTTGGAGTTGTAGCCGGATCCGTAGATCGCCGCGGTAACGCTATCGGTCCGACCGAGCTCCTCACGAACCCGATTGCCGCGATGGGCCGCGGCATAGGCCCTCGGGGTGAGACCGGTGACCGCCTTGAACACCCGATGGAAGTGGAACGGGCTCACCCCCGCCTCCCGCGCCAGCTCTTCGAGGCTGGGGACACTGACGGACGTTTCGATCAGCCGACATGCCCGGGTGACCTGCGCGGCGTGCTGGTCGGCCACCGGGGGCCGGTCCGGCTTGCACCGCCTGCACGGCCGGAAACCGGCGCGCTCGGCATCGTCACGGGTGGCGTGGAACCGGACGTTTTCCGGGCGCGCCTGCCGGGAGTGGCAGGACGGGCGGCAGTACACCCCCGTGGTCCTGACCGAATAGAAGAATGTGCCGTCCGCCTCGGACGAGCGAGCGACGACCGCCGCCCAGCGGGGATCGCGCTCGGTCGCGGCCGCGAGTTCTATCTTGTTCGCCGGCATGCTCGTTCCACCTTCCTCCGAGTCGCCTGTTCTGAGTTGTGCCGGATCATGATGGGAAGTGTACAACCGAGCGTCGTGGCAGGCACTCCGAATCTTGCTTTCGAATTCCTCGCACAGCAGAATCGTGACTGGCGCCGGTCCGCCGGGGACGACGATCCTGACAGCACCAAGCGCGATCGCTGCCGTGCCGGCCGTTAGCCGGTGTTACCACAGAGGCACCGAGGACACAGAGGGCACAGAGAAAAGCAGAGG
>JACCSE010000431.1 GCA_013813145.1 Gemmatimonadales bacterium | reverse complement strand
CCCCCCACCACCCGCTTCACCCTCTGCCCCGACGGGATCACCGACGCCGGACCTTCGACCTGGTTGATGATCGCCAGTTCCTCGATCGAGACGGTCGAGGGATACTGCGCGTTGAACTGTTCCAGTGTCATCTGGCGATTAAGCGTTACCAGCTCGAGCTTCGCCGGCTGCACGCTGAGCGCCGCCTGGTCGCGGAGCGTGGTGAAGCTGCTGACGACGTCCCGGAAGGGGCGGTCGTACTGGCTCAGCCCACCCTGGCCGGTGTAGCTCAGGATCCCGAACGTCTGGCCGCTATACGAGATGAACGATACCAGACCTTCGACGGCACCCTGCTGGGTCTGGGCCTGGAAGTAGCTGGTCGCTGCCGGGTTGCCGTTGATGCTCTCGGTGGACGCCTGCCCCGCCTGCACCCCCTCCTGGGAGAGGAACTGCTGCGCCGCCTCGCGCGGCGAGCCTTTGCCGGCCAGGCTGAGCTGCACGATGGCGTTCTGCTTTTCGTTCACCGCGACCACGGCCGACGGGGTGTTCTGGGTCTGCCATCCCTCGGGGAACGACATCTGGAACCGCATGGCCGGATGGTAGAAAGTGTTCCCCTCGAAGAAGCCCTGCCGCGGGTCCTCGCCGTAGGTGAGCCCCTGAATCTGCTGGAGATACTCCTGCCGGTCGATCACTGCGTTCTGGAGCGGACGCGACAGGCTGTCGAGGCGGGCCTGGGTCTTCTCCACCCGGTTCTCGGGATTGGGGTGGGTCGAGAGCCATTCCGGCAGCCGCCCGGCCCCCGCCTGTTCCCCCACCCGGCTCAGGGTCACGAACACGTCGTCCATCTCGCGTACGTCGTAGTTCTCGTTCAGCGCGTACTTGAATCCGAGCTGATCCGCCTGGTTTTCCGCGTCCCGGCCGTACTTGAGGAACAGGAGACCGAGTCCCTGGCTGGCGATCCCGGCGAACTGAGCGATGTCGGACGACAGGATGCTGCCGAGGCCGAGGCCGAGCTGCGCGAGCTGGGCCTTGCTGATCTGCTGCACCGAGTGCCGGGCGGTCACGTGCCCGATTTCGTGTCCCAGCACCGAGGCGAGCTGGGCCTCGTTGTTCACGTGGGTGAGGAGCCCACGGGTGACGTAGATGAAGCCGCCGGGCAGCGCGAAGGCGTTCACCGAGGCGTCGTCCACTACGTGAAATTCCCAGGGGAGGTCGGGGCGCTCGGACTCCGCGGCCATCCGCTCGCCGATCTGGGCCACGTAGGTCTGCAGCCCGGCATCGTCCACGGAGGGCATCGTTCCGGCGATCTGCTGGGCCGCCTGGCGGCCCATTTCGATCTCCTGCGCCTCGGAGACGAGGGAGATCTCGTTTTTACCTGTGACCGGATTGCGGGCGCAGCCGGAGGCAAGACCGCCGCAGGCGAGGACAGGGAGCAGGATCGCAGCGAAGGCAAGACGTCGAGTCATAGTCGTTCCTCGGTTCGCGTTCGGCCGGCATCCGGAAGGAACCAAACGTAACGCGTTGCGGCAGAGGGGGCTGTGATCCCCGCCGCGTCCGGAAAGTAAGCGGCCCCGCCGGCTGATGCCGGGAGGGGCTGCCGAATAGCAAGGACCGGGCCTACTCGGCGCTCGGTGCTGACTCTCCCACGGCTTCCCAGGCCGACTGGCGGCCGTTCCGTCGCGACCGGTCGATCCCTTCCCGGAAATACGTCACCGTCCGTTCCAGCCCCTGCGCCAACGGAATGGCGGGCTCCCACCCGAGCCACTCGCGCGCGCGGGTAATGTCGGGCTGGCGCTGCGTTGGATCGTCCTCGGGAAGCGGCTTGAAGACCACCCGCACGCCCTGCCCCACGATCCGGGACACTTCTTCAGCGAGCTCCCTGATGGTGAACTCGACCGGGTTCCCCAGGTTCACCGGCTGGTGCCGCCCCTCGGCGGCCATCAAGCGCACCAGTCCCTCGACCAGGTCGTCCACGTAGCAGAACGACCGGGTCTGCTCGCCGGTGCCGTAGAGGGTGAGCTCCCGGCCCCGGAGCGCCTGCACCACGAAGTTCGACACCACCCGCCCGTCACCCTCCTGCATCCGGGTGCCGTAAGTGTTGAAGATCCGGGCGATCCGGATGTCCACCCCGTCCTCACGATGGTAGTCCATCATCAGGGTCTCGGCGACTCGCTTTCCCTCGTCGTAGCAGGAGCGGGGGCCGATCGGATTCACGTTGCCCCAGTAGCCCTCGGTCTGGGGGTGGACCATGGGGTCGCCGTAGA
>JACCSE010000408.1 GCA_013813145.1 Gemmatimonadales bacterium | reverse complement strand
CCGCCACGCGGGCTCGGCGGGCATCGTAGACCACTACTTCGCTCCCACCCAACACGGTCCAGCGTCCGTCGGGTGCCACTTCGAGCGCGGCGCTCTCGTCGACGCCCACCCCGATCAGCCAGGGGCGCTCCAGCACCGCGCTCATCAGCCGATTGTGCCGCTCCCGGCGAATGAAGTGTTGGTCCACGATCGCGCCGGGCAGAAACCCGAGCCCGGGGACGACCTCGATCCGGTCACGCTCGATCTCCGGGTACTCGTCGCCGTAGTAGCCGGTCGTGTCGCCGGGCGGCGCCTGGTTGCCGGTGATCATCGAGTCGGACATGATGGCGCCCCCGGCAGAGGTGCCGCCGACCACGGCCCCTTCGCGGTAGCGCTGGTGCAGGGCTCGGAGCGACGCGGTGCCGGCGAGTGCCGCGGCCAACCGGCGCTGGTCTCCGCCGCCGAACCAGATCCCGGTGACCGAGTCGAGCCGGTGCACGGCCTCGGAAGACTGCGCCTGCCTCCGGTCGACCAGGAAGACGAACGCCAGCACCCCGAGGCTGTCGAGCTCGCGCTCGATCTCGGCCCCCGATGCCGCGGCGTCGGAGCTCGCCATGGGCAGGACCGCGATCCGGGCACGCCCGGGTCCGCCGGCAAGAGCGACGAAGCGGTGCATCAGGGCCTCGGAGCGCGAGCCGCCGCCCACGATGAGCAGCGACCCTTTGGGGCGGTCGGCCGCGTCCGGCCGGGGCGGGCCGGGAGCGGCGCTGACCAGCGCGAGCAGAGCGACAGCGGGCATCCACCGCGGGGTGCGCGACATGGATCTCCAGGGTTCGCGGATTCAGCAGGCCCAGCGGGGTTCAGCGAATGTCGACGCGCGCCGGGACCTGTCAAGACACCCGGCAGCCGCGGCTTGTCCGAAGCCCGTCCCCTGACTATCCTTACGGGCTTATGTTCGATGAGCTCTCCGCCAAACTGAACGCCACGCTCCAGAAGCTCACGGGGCGCGGCGTTCTGACCGAAGACGCAGTCAAGGAGGGGCTCCGCGAGATCCGGCGCATCCTCCTCGAGGCCGACGTCAGCTTCGACCTCACCCGCGATTTTCTCGAGCGGGTGCAGGCCAAGGCCATCGGGGTGGAGGCGCTCAAGGCGGTCCGTCCCGGCCACCAGATCGTCAAGATCGTCTACGACGAGCTGGTGGCCATGCTGGGCGAAAAGCAGGCGCCCATCGCGCACGCCACGGTGCCGCCGACCGTCATCCTGCTCGTGGGCCTTCAGGGCTCGGGCAAGACCACCACGGCCGGCAAGCTCGCCCGGCGGCTCAAGACGGAGCAGAAGGCGCCGTTCCTGGTCGCCGCCGACGTCTACCGGCCGGCCGCCATCGATCAGCTCACCACGCTGGGCAAGCAGGTCGAGGTCGCGGTCCACGCCGATACGGCGTCGAAAGATGTCGTGAAGATCGTGCGGGACGGAATCGCCGCCGCCGGAAAAGCCCGGGCCCGCACGGTCCTGGTGGACACCGCCGGCCGGCTCCAGATCGACGACGAGATGATGGGGGAACTCAAGCGGCTCAAGGCCGCAGTCAATCCCCACGAGATTCTGCTCGTCGCCGACGGCATGACCGGCCAGGACGCGGTCCGCATCGCCAAGGGTTTCCACGATGCGCTCGGCATCACCGGCGTCGTCCTGACCAAGATGGACGGCGACGCCCGGGGCGGTGCGGCGCTCTCGATCTACGGGGTCACCCACGCACCGATCAAGTACATCGGCGTAGGCGAGCGGCTCGACGCGCTGGAGGCCTTTCACCCCGACCGGCTCGCCGGCCGCATCCTCCAGCAAGGCGATATCCTTTCGCTGGTGGAAAAGGCCCAGGGCGCGGTCGATGAGCAGGAAGCCGAGCGGCTGGCCCGGAAGGTCACCTCGAAGAAGGGGATGGACCTGGAAGATTTTCTCGGCGCCATGCGGCAGATGCAGAAGATGGGGCCGCTCAAGAACGTGCTCGGCATGCTGCCGGGAATGAACCCGGCGATGCTCCAGGCCGCCAAGATCGACGACAAGAAGCTCAAGCACGTCGAGGCCATCGTACTGTCGATGACCCGGAAGGAGCGGTCCAATCCGGACCTGCTGAACGGGCAGCGGCGGCTCCGGATCGCAAAAGGGTCGGGCCGCACGGTGCAGGAGGTCAACACCCTCCTCAACCAGTTCAAGCAGATGCAGAAGGTCATGAAGTCAGTGGGGAAGACCGGGGGGACAGGGCTCAAGCTCCCCTTTGGCCGCGGCCCTTTCCCCGGGTAACCCGCACTCACCAGGAACGAACATGGCAACTCGCATTCGTCTTCGGCGTGTCGGCCGAAAGAAGGTCCCGCTCTACCGCATCGTGATCGCCGATGGGGAGTCTCCCCGCGACGGCCGCTTCATCGAGATCATCGGCACCTACGATCCGAAAGGCGAGACCGCGGCGGACAAGGTGAAGGTGGACGCGGACAAGGCGCGTCAGTGGATCGCCCGGGGCGCCACCCCGTCGGACACGGTGCAGTCGCTGCTCAAGCAGGCCGGGGTTTTCCAGCCAGCGACGGCGTGACCTCCGACGCCCGCCACATCGTGGTGGGCCGGCTGAGGAAGCCGCACGGGTTGAAGGGCGATTCGACGCTGTTCCCGCTCACCGACGCCCCCGAAACGGTGCTCGCGGCCGGATCGTCGGTATGGCTGGTGGGACTGGACGGCGAGGTGGTGGCGGGGCCGCTCACGATCGAGCGGAGCCGGTCCTACCACCGCGAGTGGCTGGTGAAATTCGAGGGCGCCGACCGGCGGGAGGCGCTCGAGCCGTGGCGGGGGCTCTTCCTCGCGGTGCCGCCCGAGCGAGTGGCGCCGCCCCAAGGCGACGAGGTCTACCTCCACGAGCTGGCGGGATTCTCGGTCCGGCTGGCCGACGAAACGCCGCTGGGCCTGGTGAGCGCGGTGTACGATCTGCCGGCCGGCGTCATGATCGAGGTGCAGGGGCCCAAGCGGGAGTTCCTGTTGCCGTACAAGAAGGAGTTCGTGCGGGAGGTGGATCGGGGGGGAAGGCGGCTGGTGGTGGTGCTGCCGGAGGGGCTGCTCGAGGACTGAGGTGCTGGCGCCTACTTCATCCCGAGCGCCAGCGAGGGACCTTTCCAGCAGGTCCCGGAAACGCGTCGGCAAGGTCCCTGGCTGGCGCTCGGGATGAAGCTTGGCACAGTACGATGCTGACCATCGACATCGTCACCCTCTTCCCCGAAACCCTCGCCCCCTTCCTCGCGGCGAGCATACCGGGGCGGGCGGTGGCGGCCGGGCTGGTTCGGTTCAACCTGGTGCAGTTGCGCTCGTTCACTCACGACCGACACGCTACGGTGGACGACTACGCGTACGGTGGTGGCGCGGGGATGGTGCTCAAACCGGAGCCGTTCTTCGAGGCGGTGGAAAGCCTCGGGCCTACCGGATCCGTCGTGCTCCTCTCCGCCCGCGGCCGGCGGTTCGGCCACGCCGACGCGGTGCGATTCTCGGTGGGCGAGCGGCTCACGCTGCTCTCTGGGCACTACAAGGACGTCGATCAGCGGGTGGCCGACGAGCTGGCCACCGAGGAGCTGTCGATCGGCGATTTCGTGCTCTCGGGCGGGGAACCGGCGGCGCTCTGCGTGGTGGACGCGGTAGTGCGGCTCCTGCCGGGCGCACTGAGCGACCACGAGTCGGCCAGCTCGGACTCCCATTACGATGGGCTCCTGAGCCCGCCGAGTTACACCCGCCCGCCCGAGTATCGGGGGCACGTGGTGCCCGAGGTGCTGCGCACGGGCAATCACGCCGACATCGCGGCGTGGCGCCAGGCGGAGGCCGAACGGCTCACCCGCGAGCGGAGGCCGGATTTGTGGGAGCGGCACGAAGAGGAGCAGTGACGGGCTGTCACCCCCCCCTTCGCTTCGCTCAGGGTGACAAAGTAGGTAGCTTGTGGTACTCTCACGCACGGCGCCCCTGGCGCGGAGGATTCGACGATGCAGCGGTTGGCGGAAGTGGCCCGCGAGGGCTTGCGCACGGACATTCCGGCCTTCGAGGCGGGCGACACGGTCCGGGTGATGGTCCGCGTCCGTGAGGGCGACAAAGAGCGGCTGCAGGCGTTCGAAGGGGTGGTCATCGCCAAGCGGGGCGGCGGGATCAGCGAGACCTTCACTGTACGGAAGGTGTCCGCCGGGGTCGGCGTCGAGCGGCTCTTCCCGCTGCACAGCCCGACGATCTCGTCGGTCGAGCTGATCCGCCGGGGGCGGGTGCGCCGGGCCAAGCTGTACTATCTCCGCGCGCTGAGCGGTAAGGCCGCGCGGATCCGGGAGAAGCGCGAGAGCTGATCGGTGCCGGCGCGCCCCTCGCTGCAACGGGAACGGGCGGCCTGGGCCGGGGAGCAGCTCCTCGTCGGCGTCGACGAAGCGGGCCGCGGCCCACTGGCGGGACCAGTGGTAGCCGCGGCCGTGGTGTTTCCGCCCGGTGCCTGCGCCGTCCGCGGACTGCGCGACAGCAAGACGCTTCCGGCGACGATCCGCGGCCGGCTGGCGGAACGAATCCGCAGCCGCGCCCTGGCCTTCGGCATCGGGGCGGCGTCGAGCCGGGAGATCGACCGGCTCAACATCCGGGTCGCGACCGCGCTGGCCATGCGCCGGGCGATCGATCATCTCTTCCGCCGCGGTGTCCCCGCGGGCTCCCGACCCTGCTGCATCCTGATCGACGGCCGGCCGCTCCCCGAAATCGGCTACGCCCACGAGGCCCTGGTGGACGGCGACGCGCTCTGCCAATCGGTCTCGGCGGCGGCGATCCTGGCCAAGACCGTCCGGGACCTCCTCATGCACCGCCTCGCGCCCCGCTATCCGGTCTACGGCTGGCAGACCAACGTCGGCTACGGCACCGCCGAGCACCAGGCCAGCCTCCGGCTCCACGGCCCCACCCGCCACCACCGCTACACCTTTGCCCCTCTCGCCCAGCACGAGCTGCCGCTCTAAGCTCCCGCCCCCTCGGGACGGTTTAGGACCGACGCTATGCGGCGCGCGAGCGCAGAAACGCGGCGTAGATGCCGGCGTCCCATGAGCTCCGATGCGGCTCCATCTGTGATAGCGCCTCTTCATCGGAGAGACCCCATCCGGCAGGCGAGGGCATCCTGAAGTAGTCGTAGCGATCGACGATGCCAATCATCTGGGCCTCCGGGGGCGGATCCGCGGGGGAGCCCTGCCGGTCGGGACAACCGAGGCAGTCCCCGGATGCCCGGCGTGACTCGACCAGCCCCCAGGGGAGCTCGGCGGCCTCGATCAGATGCGGGCTCACGCCGTGCAGAAAGCCGGCCATTCGGACCCGAGCCTGGGCCGGAGCATCCCACCCGAGCTCCCAGGCGATCGCGGCGGCGGCGGCTCCCACCCGCTCGGCGTGCTCGAGCTCGGAGCGATCCCTGGCCCGCATCAGCTCGCCCCAGGCGCGCACCGCCGCGGGGTAGTTGCCCTCCATCACCGCTTCGGGTTGAAGGCTTGGCTTGAGCCGGCCCAGTACGCGAGTGGAGACGACCAGGAGCTCCGCTGCCTCCCCCATTTCACCCGCCAACGCCAGGGTGACGCCCAGGTCGCGCAGCGCCTCGGCCTCCCCTGCCGCGGAACCGGCGGTCGCGGACAGCTCGGCCGCCAGCCGGAGCCGCGCCTGCGCCAGCTTGAGGTTGCCCGACTCCCGGAGTATCACGCCCAGCACCCGATAGGCGTCGCCCAACTCGGCCGAGGCCCGCAGCTCGTCGAAGATGCCGGTCGCGGCTTCCGCCGAACGCCGTGCCTCGGTCAGGCGGCCTAACGCGACCAGCGCCTCCGACCGGTTGAGCAGCACCAGGCCCTTCAAGTGGGTATCGCCGGTCCGGTCCGCGGAGCTCAATGCCAGACGGAAGTGCTCCTCGGCCTCGGCCCAGCTCCGGCGCTCCTGGCTGACGACCCCGAGGTTGTGGTAGGCGATGGCGCAACTGTGCTCGTCGCCTGCCGCCAGGAACGCGGCGAGCGAGTG
The DNA here is from genome assembly GCA_013813145.1 of Gemmatimonadales bacterium. GTDB lineage: Bacteria > Gemmatimonadota > Gemmatimonadetes > Gemmatimonadales > GWC2-71-9 > CAVVWJ01. The sequence continues at coordinate 3,282 of JACCSE010000408.1, read as the reverse complement.
CCGGTAGTGCACCATCGCTTCGGCGTGATCGCCCTGGCTGCTGCGAACCGTTCCGAGATTCTGCTCGATCCGACCACGCAACTGCGATCCGTCGACCGAGTGCTCGAGCGCCTGCCGGAACTTCTCTTGGGCCTCTTTGAACTGCTCCTCGACCAGATGGAAGCCGCCGAGGGTGTTGAGCCCCTCGGCAAGGAGCGCGGCGCTCCCGGCCCGGACGGCGACCGCGCAACTCCGTTCAGCCAACGAGTGCGCCGCCGGCACCTCATGCAACCGGTGGCGGGTGACCGCGAGGCGGCGCAGCGCTTCGGCCTGGACCCAGGAGTCTTCGAGCCGCTGGGCCTCGACCACGGCAGCCTCGTAGCCGGCGGCCGCCTCCTCCAGCGCGCCTTTGCGGTCGTAAGACCGCGCCGCGTCGAGGAGGTGAGTGGCGATCGATCCGTCCAACATGGTCGTGAAGACCGGCAGCGGCGGGTGGCTGGACCTACCAGGCCACCGCGTAGCGGGAGAAGTGCTCCAGCGACGCCGTCACTCGCTTCCCGATCAGATCGTCCACCGAGACCAGGTAGGACAGGATCTGAAGGAGATCGGTCGTGTAGGCGATCCGCTTGGGGAGGAGCTGGGCGGTCAGGGGACAGTTCGCGTAGCTCAGGACGAGCCGCGCGGGCTTGCCGGGCGCGAAGTGCAGCCCCTCGGGCAGGAGTCGAACCGAGTTCACCGTACCGACCGGCGCCTCGGCGGTGATCGATACCGAGGCGGCGAGGGCGCCGGCGGGAATGGTCAGCGTATGAGGCCCGACCACCAGGCTTCCGCCCTGGGGGCCAACGGCCCGCGTCGTCTTGGCATACGGCAGCGGCGTGCAGGCGAGCAGGCCCTTGCCGATGCCGGTACCGAGCAGCCCGCCGCCCGAGCTGAGAAGCTGAGAGGGCTCGGGCGCCGACGGACCGGCCAATCCACCCTCTCCCGGGGTACAACTGGCGATGCCCAGGGCTGACGCGAGCAGCAGGGCCGCGAAGGCGCGAATGCGCATCATGACTGCACTCCAGGTTGAGGGCCACAGGCCATGCGACGGTACCGCGGCACGCGAACCGTGCCGCCGCCCGCCTCGGCCGCCAGCCGCCTTTCAGCGGGCTCACGGACGCGCGGTGGACGCGGAACTCCGGTCAAACAGGCGGACCATCGGCAAGCTACGTACCCGCCGAGGCTGCATTCGGGGTTGGTCGCTGCGCCGAGCAGCCGTTCACCCTCATCGCCGTGTAAGCTGCCGGAGGGAAGTGAGTTGACGGTCGGATGTCCGCCCTGTCGCCGGCGGCGCATACGATCGGCGGTGCTGCGGGTCCTTGCGCGCAAGTGCAGGATCACGCAGGGAAGCAGAACTCCCGCGGGTGCTCCTGCCGCAAAGCGCGGGATGACGACCCCGCGATGTCGCATGCCTGGGAGCGGCCCGGACGCGCGCGTCACCGAATGATGGGATACTCTGTAGTATTCTCCGATGCACTATTCTAAAGCGAGAATCACCCCGGCCCTCGTGGCCGCGCTGCTCCTCCTGTCAGCGCCAATCGGCGCGCAAACCAACCTCGAGCGCGTGGTCAACGGGGCGTACACTCCCACGCACGATTTCGATCTGATCCATCAGCGGATCGAAGTCGGCAGCTTCGACTGGGACTCGACGGCATTCGACGGGGTGGTGGGGACGACCGTCGTCTCCCTGCGGGAGGGGCTTGCGGCGGTGACACTCGACATGGACCGCCGGCTCGAGGTGCGAACGGTGAGGGGGGCCCGTAATGCGGCGCTCGAGTTCGAACGGCCGGGCGACTCGCTGGTAGTGCGTCTTCCGCGCCCGGCGGCGCTCGGCGATACGGTGCGCTTCCGGGTGAGCTACCGCGGCCGCATCGAGCAGGGACGCGGGCTCTACTTCTTCAAGGAGGAGCCGGGCCGGCCTCACCGGCCGCAGCAGGTCTACAGCGACGGCGGCACCGACGGCAATCCGCGCTGGATTCCCACCTACGCCCCGCCGCACGACAAGACCACCTGGGAGCTCGTCGCGACGGTCCCGGCGCGCTTCACCGTCGTGTCCAACGGCCGGCTGGTGAGCGACCGCCGGCTGCCCGGCGGGCTTCGCCGGACCCATTGGTCGCAGGATCGCCCTGCCTCCACCTTTCTGATTTCGCTGGTCGTGGCACCGCTGATCAAGGTGAGCGACCGGTGGCGCGACGTCCCGGTGGACTACTACGTCTATCCGGAGGACAGCGCTCTCGCCCGCCCGCTCTTCGGCGTCACCCCCGACATGATGGAGACGTTCACCCGGCTCACCGGCGTGCCGTATCCCTGGAAGAAGTACGCCCAGACCACCGTCGCCGACTTTATCGGCGGGATGGAGAACGTCAGCGCGACCACGCTGGTGGACTGGCTTCCCGACCGGCGCGCCTACCTCGATCGGCCGTGGTATCAGTACGTCCTCGTCCCCCACGAGCTGTCCCACCAGTGGTTCGGCGATCTGGTCACCGCCGAGAACTGGGCCAACTACTGGCTCCACGAAGGATTCGCGCAGTTCATGCCGGGCCAGTACTGGGCCGCGAAGCTCGGCCCCGCGGCGGAGGACGACTACTACTTCGAGGAATATCAACAGTTCCTCGCCAAGGATGCGCGCCGCCGGATGCCGCTCGCCACCTACAACTCCAACAACGTCTATCCACGGGGCGCGCTGGTGCTGCGGATGCTGAAACAGCAGCTCGGCGAGCGGCCGTTCTGGGCGGCGATCAACCGCTTCCTCACCCGGCACGGCGGCCGCACCGCGACCAGCGAGGACCTGCGGCAGGCGGTGCTCGACGCCACCGGACAGAGCCTGGGCTGGTTCTGGTCGCAGTGGATCTACCAGGCGGGGTATCCGGAGTTCGCGGTCACCGCGGCCTGGGACTCGGCCGCGGGCGCGGCCGTCCTCACGGTGCGTCAGACGCAGCAGGACACGCTCCGGGCGGACAGCACCGGGCTCCGCTTCACGGTACCTCAGGTCTTTCGCGCGCCGGTCGCCATCAGGGTGAGGACCACAGGCGGCGACCTGGTGCAGCGGGTCGTAATCGACGCTCGGGAGCAGACGGTCCGGATCGGCGGCGTCCGCGAAGCGCCGACGATGATCGTGTTTGACGACGAGAACGCCGTGCTGAAGACCCTGGAGTTCGAGCAGCCCACCCCGTGGCTCACCACGCTGCTGGCCAGACATCCCGATCTCTGGAACCGGAGCTGGGCGATCGGTCAGCTCGCCCGGCGCACCGGCGACTCGCTGGC
>JACCSE010000366.1 GCA_013813145.1 Gemmatimonadales bacterium | reverse complement strand
GTACAGCACCGCGTCCCCGTCGCAATCAAGTCGGATTTCCGCGATCCGCTGCACGTGGCCGGAGGTCTCGCCCTTCTGCCAGAGCACCTGGCGGGAGCGGCTGAAATAGTGCGCCAGGCCGGTGGCGGCGGTGCGCTCCAGCGCCTCGCGGTCGGCGTAGGCCAACATGAGGATGTCGCCGGTTCGGTGCTCCTGAGCCACCACGGGCACCAGCCCGTCACCCCCGAAACGGACCGCCGACAGCCAGTTGTTCTCGGACACGGAGGAGAAGGTACCGGCAGCTTCTGTGATTGTCAAAAGCCCTTGTCACGCCTTATCTTGCTTGATCCAACCCCTGCCATCCGCCGGCTCGGAGCTCTCCACGTGACCAGTTCGCGCGCGTTGCCGTTTCTCTGTCTTGGTGCCGCCATCCTCACCGCCTGCGGCGAGGGTACCGGCCCCAGCAGCCGGGTCGTTGATTGCTCGACGGTGAGCCCGACCGTGCTCGCGGTGGGCGAACATACCATCATCGACGCCGCGGCGGTCGGTTGCGTCCAGCTTCCGGCCGCGGGGGCGAGCGGGGCCGAGCATCTGTACGTGGCCCTCTCGGGGCAGGGAGTCGAGGTCCGGGATGGCATCACGGCCGGCTACGAGCTGACAGTCACGCCGGCATCGGCCGCCACCGCCGGCTCCCGGATCCAGGCCAGCCGCGCGCCGGTCGAATCGGGCGCGACGTCGAGATTTCACGACCGGATCCGTTCGCTGGAGCGGGAGCTGGTGGCGCGCACCGCGGGCGCCCGGCCGGCACCGGCCGCCTCGCGCGCGGCAGCGGAGCCACCGGCGGTGGGCCACCAGCGCACGTTCAAGGTCTGCGAGACGGCCGAGTGCGACGACTTCGTGGACGTCGCCGGCACCGCGCGGGTGGTGGGGGAGCGGGTGGCGATCTACCTGGACGATGCGGCTCCTGCCGGCGGCTACAGCGAGGAGGACCTGCTGCGGGTCGGGGGTCTGTTCGACAACTACCTCCACCCGATCGATACCACCGCCTTTGGCAGCGAGTCGGATCTGGATGGCAACGAGGTGGTGGTGGTCCTGCTCACGGCCCAGGTGAACAACTTGCGCCCGAACTGTAACACCACCGGCAACATCGTCGTCGGATACTTCTACGGGCTTGACCTGCTGCCCGACCGGTCCAACTCGAACGGTGGCGAGGTGTTCTACGGCCTCGTCCCCGAGCCCGACAACCCGACGTGCACCACGAGTCGTGAAGAAGCGATCGTCTACCTGCCCAGTGTCTTCGCCCACGAATTCATGCATATGATCGGATTCAATCAGGGGGTGCTCGAGCGCGGCGCTCGGCGCGTCGAGCAGACCTGGCTCGACGAGGGGCTCGCTCACTTCGCCGAAGAGCTCGCCGGCCGCCAGGTTCCCGACGCCGAGTGCCAACCGAGCTTCGACAACTGCGAAACCCAGTTCATCGAGGAGAACCTCGGCAACGCTCAGCTCTACCTCGAAGACCCGGAGGCGACTTTCCTGATCCAGCCGGACACGTCCACGGGGGAGCTGTCCGAGCGGGGCGCGAACTGGCTCTTCGTCCGCTGGCTGGCCGATCATTACGCCGGCACCCAGCCACTGGGGGCCGAGCTGACTCGCGCGCTGGTGCAGACTACCCTGCGCGGGAGCGCCAACGTCGAAGCTTTCACCGGCGAGTCGTTCGACGACCTCGTCGCCCGCTGGCAGCTCGCCAATTATCTCGAGGACCTGCCCGGATTCACCCCGGCGGACGAAACCCTGCAATACTCCAGTTGGGCGTTCCGCGAAGCGTACCTGCCGTACCCTCTCGAGCCCGACAGCACCGAGACCGGTGCATACAGCCGGGCCGGCACCTTGCGGGGCGGCTCGGGCCGGCACCTCAGGATCATTCAACCCGGGTCGGCCGCTCCGGTGACTCTTCGGCTCACCCGGGACGATGGCGATTCGGCCCTGAGCGACGATGCGGAGCCCAGGGTGGCGCTCATCCGCATCCGGTGAAACGCATGATCTTTCTCGTCGTGGTCGCGACGCTGTTCGCCGGGTACGGGACGGCCTACCTCGCGAGCGAGGACGTCCGCTACATCACCCGCGCGGGCATGGAAGAGACCCGCATCCTTCAGGCGCGGGAACCCATCGCCGACCTGGTAGCCGACCGCGTGACCGACCCGGCGGTGCGGCAGTCGCTCCGGCTGGTGTTGGAGAGCCGGGATTACGCCGCGCGGCTGGGTCTCAACGCCAAGGAGACCTACACCACCTATTCGGACGTGGGCCGCGATACCCTGCTGCTCGTCCTCCAGGCAGCGCCGAGGGACTGCATCTGTCCGTACACCTGGAAGTACCCCATCGTCGGCCGCATTCCGTACAAGGGGTTTTTCGACCTGGCGGCCGGACAGCGCGCCGCCGACCGGCTGGCGGCGGAAGGATACGACGTTCACCTTCGCCCCTCCGGCGCCTTCTCCACCCTCGGCTGGTTCAACGACCCGCTGCTCTCGACCGCGCTCACTCGCGACTCGGTCGAGCTCGCCGCGCTGGTCTTTCACGAGATCGCGCACAACACTCTCTACGTGAAGAGCGCGACCCCGTTCAACGAGAGCTTCGCCCAGTTCGTGGGCTACCGCTCGGCAGAGTCCTTCTTCGCCGGCCGGGCTGACACGGCCAACGCTCGGCAGGCGGCCGACCGGCTGCACGACGAGATGGTGCTGGGGGAATTCTATCGCGATCTCATCGCGCGGCTCGACTCGCTGTACGCCACGGACCCGGATTCCGCCGCCCTGGAGGCCGGTCGCGCGGCGGCGGGCACGTGGGCCCGGGCGCAACTCGAGGGCCCGGTGGGTGCGCGGCTCCGGAGCTTTCGGCTCGGGCGCCTGCCCGATCGGCCGGTGAACAACGCCCGCCTCATCGGCGCGACGATCTACCGGACGCGGCTGGATCTCTTCGATCGCTGGTTCGAACGGCATGACCGCGACGTGCGGTCGAGCGTCAGGACGCTGGAGACGCTGATGGAGGGAGTGGAGGGCGACAGTGCGTTCGCGCGGCTGGAAGGGGCGGTGGAGGAGCAGGGGAACAGTAGCAAGTAACGGTAGAGTAGCCGTGCGGCCCAATACCTCATCCCGAGCGCAGCGAGGGACCTGCTCCGCCGGGGTCCGACACCGACCGAGTAGGTCCCTCGCTGCGCTCGGGATGAGGT
>JACCSE010000364.1 GCA_013813145.1 Gemmatimonadales bacterium | reverse complement strand
CCTCTGTAGACTTCGACGACCTGCTGGCTGGGCTGGGGGGTCGCAACGGCCGCACGGGTGGGGCCGCCGCGGCGTGCCACTCGTCTGCCGACGGGTCCCCCCATCAGCGCGCTTTTGCGCGTCCCGGTAGTCTTGACCTCCATGGTGTCGAGCTGATTCCGCAGCGCGAGCTGAATGCTTCCCTGCTGGGAAGCCAGCGCCAAGGTTTCCGCCTGCTCCGGTGTCAGCAGAAACGTGACCACCGGCACCGGCTGCGGCTTGCCCTCCTTGTCGGGCTGCAGGGACTGGCCGGCCGCGAGCGCCCGAACGTCCTGCATGATGATGCGGGTCGCGGGCTCCCCGGCGGTATTCTCGTTCTCCATCGTGAGGAGGACGTCCACCCGAGTGTTGGGAGCGACGAAGCCGGCCACGCCGGAGACCTCGTTCACCCGCATCGTAAGAGCGCGCATGCCCTCGCTGATGATGACCGGTAGCCCGCCGCCTGCCCCCTTGGCGGCCAGCTTGGACTCCAGCAGCGGCTCGTTCTCCTGCACCGTACTGATCAGTCCGCGGCCGACCACAGCTTCCACGGTCCCGAGGTAGCCCAGGGGCAGTGCGCCGCCGGACCATTCGATGGCCTTGACGTCTCGCTCGGACACGAGCGTGCCGATCGGGAGTGGCCGGGCGGCGACGACCATGTTGGATTTGATCGGTTGGGCGGCGAGCGGCGCCGCCTGATTCTGGAGGTAACGCAGCGCGAGCAGCGCCGCCAACCCGCCGGAGGCGAGCGCGACAGCGAGCATGAGCCAGGGTCGACCGCGTCGCATGAGTCGGCTGCCTACTCGTTTCGCATGGTGAAGGTCGATCGCATCAAGATGGACGTTGGACCGAGGATCGCGAACCTGTAGGGAAGCGAGAGATCGACCGTGATCGGCTCACCGGCCACCTTAAATTTGTCGTCCGGTGTGATATCCATGTCGGCGTACTGCGGGTCGTAGCCGAACTGGGCCAGATGCCGCCACATCGCCGCTTTCACCGAGTCCTGGGGGACATCGTCGTCCAAGACCGCGATGCGCGCACCCTCCCGCGCCGCATCGGTCATCACCTGGTGCAGGTTCCACGCCCGTGCGAACTCGAGCATTCCGACCACGAGCAAGAGAATCACCGGGAGAATCAGGGCGAACTCGACCAGCGCCTGACCCCGGGCCCCACGCAGCGAGCGCATGTGCCGTCTCGTCATAAGGTTTGCATCGCTACGAACCACCAGAGCAGTGCGCCGGCCGCGATGGCGATCCCATAAGGAATGGTCAAAGCGCCGACCGAGGCAAACGAACGGTTTGCGCCGCGCCGCCCGAAAGTGCCCCAATGCTTCAGAATCTGGCCGCAGTTGAACAGCACCGGCAGCAGCGCCTGCCGGCGACCGGCATCGATCACTCCCATCAACCCGCCGATGATCACGATCAGAATCCCGGCCGACAGAAAGTCGCGGGGACCCATGAAGCCGCCGATCGCGAAGAGCAGCTTGGCATCCCCTCCGCCCATGACGCCGAGCATCAGGAACGGCAGGCCCAGCACCAACGCCAGCAACGCCCCTACCACCCCGTCGATGAAGAGTCCCCACCCCAGGAGCGCGCGCAGTCCCAGCGCGAGGGCGAGTGCCGACATGGTCAAGGCGTTAGGAATTCGGCGGTGGCGGTAGTCCGACCACGCCGCGGCAAGCAGCATCGCGGTGAACACCACTGAAATCACCCAGCCCGCCACGGCCGTACTCACCGTGGCGCGGTCAACCTAGGACGGCCGGTGCCCGGCCGGAGCTGCCTCCGGCCGGACAAAGTCCGTTGTAGCAAAGCTTTGTACCTGCCCAGGCCGGTTCAAGGATACGCGGTGGCCGGAGCGTTGTTCAGTGATGCCGAGGCGTTGTTGAACACGTCGCCGATGCTGTTCCGCAGCACGAGCAGGATCGCGATCAGGCCCACGGCCACGAGTGCGATGATCAGGGCGTACTCCACCAGGCCCTGGCCCGACTCGTCGCTCCAGAAAGCTTGCCACAAGGACTTCATACTTCCTCCCTGGCCGCGAGGCCAGCTGGGGTTGAGGCCCCGCCGTCGAGACAGGGACCCTCCTTGGAAGGCCCGAGCGAGCCTGCCAAAGGTGAACAACGGCCAAAGGCCGCCACGCTGCTGAAAACTGCATGTAGAGCGGTGTGCGACAAGCACCGGGCAAGTCATATGCCCGCTGGAAGTCCGACCGTGAAACTCTCGACATGGCGTTGATGACCATGAGGTTCACTGACGACCGTGCAGTCGGGCGAGGACTAGCGAGGTGGACTTCCTGCGGCAGCGATCAGCAGGTCCGTGTGGCAAGCTCACAACACTGATGCCCATCTCCAGCTTCTCCAGGTCCCACAGGACTGCTTACATTGCTCCGGATGTACCGTGCAACTCTCTGCACCGTCCGCACTTCGAAGGTGGGGGGGCGGGAACAGGAAGAATGAGGCCTAATCGGAGCATACTAGAGTAGAGGCTGGGTTCACTGCCGTCAAGCCGTCGACAGCCTTGAGGTTTCCTAGCGGCCTGACCGTTGCCCTTGGAACTACGCCCCACCCACCTTATACGGTTCCCCTTCCTTCAGCCGTTCCGCCAACCGTGGCACCTGCCACGGGTTGCCGCAGAACGCGGGAGCACAAGCGAGGTCTTCTGGACAAGCCGATCAGCACGCGGCACTGGAGCGATTGGGCCGGCACCGCGTCGTGCATCGTTCTCGCGGTGGTCCTGTGGCGCCAGACACCCGAATTCGGTCTCCTGATCCTCCCTGGGCTCCTTCAGGACCTGTTGGTCGCGGTGAGCTTCCTCTTGCGCCGTCGGCCCCTGACTGGCCCCCCCGGCTTCGCGCCCCGCCTGGTGGCGTACGCCAACACGTTCCTCATCATGATCTTCATCCTGCTGGCGGGCCGGACCCACCCGGAATGGCTCCAGCCAACGACCCATGTCGGTGTTCGCTCGGCGGGCGCCGTGATGTGGCTGTCGGGCGCACTGCTCGCGCTCTGGCCCATCTGGTATCTGAGGCACTCGTTCAGCCTCGAGCCGGCGGCCCGGACCCTGGTCATCTCCGGCCCTTACCGGCTCGCCCGGCACCCGATCTACACGATCTACATCCTGATCAACCTTGGCATCCTGCTGCGCCACCTGACGCTACCGTTCGCCGTCGTCCTGACCGCCTGGTTCACCCTACTGCTCGTACGGATCCGCTTCGAGGAGGCAGTGCTCTCCCGCGCCTTTCCCGAGTATCAGGAGTATCGCCGCAGGGTGGGCGCATTCGGACCGCGGCTGCCGGCATTTTCTCCCGTGCGGCAGGGCCACTGATGGCCGGCCGGATCCGTCCCTCGCTGTTCGATCTCATTTTCCTGCTCTGGGTCGTGATCATCCCGATCGGCTTCGGCCAGCGGTTGATCAACAGCGATGGTGACATGGCTCGGCACATCCGCCTGGGCGAGATCATGCTGACGCAAGGCGGGTTGCCGCGGGCGGACCTGTTCAGCCACACCATGGGTGGCCGCCCCTTCATCGCCTTTGAGTGGGGCAGCGAGGTGGCATATGCCTTTGCATACCGAATTGCGGGGTTGGCCGGGGTTGCCGTCTTCGCGGGGATTGTGCTTGCCCTGACCTACGCGCTGGTCGCCCGATTCATCATCGGGCGCGGGGGGGATCCACTCCTCGCCTATCTGGTCAGCATGGCCGCAGCCGTCCTCAGTGCGGCTCATTGGCTGGCCCGGCCCCATCTCTTCACGATGCTCGCCGTGGTCGTGCTTCTGGAGTTGCTCCACCGGGAGCGGCGCACCCTCTGGCCGTACCTCCTGCTATTCGTGGCATGGGCGAATCTGCACGGCGGGTACTTCTACGGGTGCATCACGATTGGCCTCTTTGCCTGCGGCGAGCTCGCCGAGGCCGTCCTCGCCCCGGCCAGTGAGCGTAGTCACTGGCTGACGAAGGCGCGCCACCACCTGGCTGCCGCCGGGGTGGCGCTGGTCGCCAGCCTGATCAACCCGAGCGGCTACCGGCTTCTGACGCACGTCGCCGGCTTCTTCGGCAACAGCGCGATTCTGAGCTACACTCACGAATTTCTCAGCCCCGACTTCCACACGTTCAACGGCAGGATCTTCCTTCTGGCGCTCCTCGCCGTAATCACGGCACTGGCCTTCAGCCGGCGGCGGCCGCCGCTGCCAACGCTGTTCCTTCTCCTCGTCAACGTTGCTTTCGCCCTGATCTCGCAGCGCAATATCGAGCTGTTCGCCCTGGTGGCCCTTCCGCTCCTCGCGCTGCATCTCGACCCGGAGTGGCGCGCGTTGCCGATGCTCCGGCGCGCCAAGGAAGTGTTCCAGCGGGAGCATGCCGGCTCGTTCCACGGAGTCGGAGCTGCGCTCGGCGCGCTGCTCATGACGGGAGTTGCACTGGCAGGCGGAGCGGTTGCTGGGGTCGAGATCGTGGCGAACCGTTTCGATCCCAAGGTCTTTCCCGTGGCGGCGGTCGCTCGGGCGCGGGCGGAGAAGCTCGAGGGCAAGCTCTTCAACCAGTTCATCTGGGGTGGATACCTGATCCACCAGTGGCCCGAACAGCGCATCTTCATCGATGGGGCCACCGACTTCTATGGCGAGGCGCTTTTCAAGGAGTACCTCCAGGTGTGGAATCTCGAGCCCGGCTGGCGAGACGTGCTCCAGCGCTGGGACATTACGCTGGTCCTCCTGCCTCCGCGGGCGCGCCTGGCCGATGAGCTGATCAGCGACCACGGCTGGAGTATCTGGTATTGCGACTCTACGGCGGCTATCCTCGCGCGGCCGACCGACGCGGCGCGGAGAGCGCCAGTGATGAACCATTCGACCTGCCCGGCAAACTCGACGGCGCTGCGGTGAGCTGGGGACGAGTCACTGACGAGGCTTCGGGCGGCTTCCTGGCAGCCATGGCGTCTCCCGAGGTGAGGAACCCGGTTTCGCTGCTTCTCTTGATCCTGGTGTATGGCGCGGCCGGCTACCTGGTGGAAGCTCTGGCCGACCTCCCCGGCCGCATGAACAATGTCTGGTACGAGACCACGTTCTTGGTCTACCCCCTCCTTGTACTTTGGGGATCCCCCTTTGCCTTTGCCGCCCATCGCTGGGCGATCCGGGATTCGAATGGGCGGTGGATTCCGGGACTTGCCGGATGGCGCGCGGCTGCAAATGGGCCGGCGACTGGATTTCTGACTCCAAGCCGAGTGGCGTGGGTGGCGGTGGCCGCGCTCCTCATGCCGCTCTTCCTGAACACCTACGGGAGCTGGAAGGGCATGCTTCCGGCCCTCCGACCGTTTTCATTCGACCAGGCCATTAGTGAGGTCGACCGGGCGCTCCATTTCGGCCGCCTCCCCTGGGAGCACCTCCAGCCTCTGCTCGGCCGGCCGGCCATTACCCGGACGATCGACGTGCTTTACATCCTGTGGCTCCCTCTCAATGCCAGCGTACTGGTCTGGCAGGGCTGGAGCGGCAAGCATGAGCTAAAGGCGCGATTCTTTCTGAGCTACGTGCTCATATACATCGTCCTTGGCACCGGGATGGCGATCGCGCTCTCGTCCGCTGGTCCCTGCTATTACAGCGCCGTGACCGGGCAGCCTAGCCCTTACGCCCCGCTGCTCGACTATCTCGGCACGCTGGACGCGGGGCAGCCGCTGATCGCGGTGCGAATCCAACGGACCCTGTGGGAGAACTATGCCTCGGGGTTCGGCATGCCGTTCGTGGGTATCTCGGCTATGCCGAGCGTGCACGTTGCCGTGGCGGTGCTGTTCGCGCTGGTTGGGTGGCGGACTGCCACCTGGCTCGGCTGGTTGCTCACGGTCTATGCGCTTGTTGTACTCGTGGGCTCGATTCATCTTGGGTGGCACTACGCAGTGGACGGGTACGTCAGCATTGTCGGTGGGCTCGCCATCTGGGCGGCGGTCGGGGCGGTGCGGACCCGCACGCGCGGCGGTCCCGCCCTCGCGCACTGACTGCCTCGGGAAGCCCTAAAAGGACCAACGGCTCCTCCTCGTGGCGTGAATGATCTGCTCCGGAGCCGGCACTAGGGGGCGGCTCCGGAGCTGGCACAACATCAGGTGCGCCCGGCAGCCTCGCTTGCGAGATTCAGGTCTGGCGCGCAGTTGGGTCGGCCCAGGATGACGATCAGCACCGGCAGATAGACCAGCAGCAGCATGACCCACCACTGATATCCGGCTCCCACCGGCCAAGGAC
>JACCSE010000357.1 GCA_013813145.1 Gemmatimonadales bacterium | reverse complement strand
GATCCAGAGCCCGAGCCCCAGCACCACGATCAGGTACACCGCCGCCGCCAGATAGACCAGCAGCAGGTTGCCCCGCATCGGAATCCCGAACACCAGCCTCCCGATCGCGAGGCCGATCGAGAAGATGAGGAGCGACAGGAGCCAGAACGGGATCAGCTTGGCCGCGATGAACTGGACCTTGGTCATCGGGGTCACGTTGAGCTGCTCCAGCGTCCCCAGCTCGTTTTCCCGGGTAATGTTCTGCGCCGTGAGCAGCAGGCCGATGATGGTGGTGAGCGAGACCATCAGCGCCGGCACCATCCAGTACTTGTAGTTCCGGGTGGGATTGAACCAGCGCCGGGTTCTGAGATCGAGCGGAGCGACGCGAGCGGTCGCGTCCACTCCGCCAGGCGTCCCGGGCAGGGTCCGATCCAGCTCCGCTGCGTACGAGGCGAGGATCGCATTGGCGTAGGACTGGACGATTCCCGCGGTCGCGCCCTCCTCGGCGTTGAGGACGAGCTGTACCGGGGCCCGCCTCCGCCGAACCAGATCCGCCTCGAAGCGGCGGGGAATGTGGAGCACCGCGGTCACCTCGCGGTCGAGCAGCGCCTGGTCCACCCCGGCGTCGCTCGGCTCGTAACGCACCACCTTGAACTGCCCGCCGGCCTCCAGCCGCTGGACCAGCCCCCCCGAAACCGCCGTCCGATCCTCGTCCACCACGAGCACCCGCACCTGCTTTACGTCGAAGGTGGCCGCGTTGGCCAGCACCAGGAGCTGGACCACCGGAATCATGAAGATCTGGAATACCGTGGTCCGGTCGCGGAAGATCTGGAGGAACTCCTTCCGCACCAGGAAGAAGATGGTGCGCACCGCTCAGCCCAGCCGGATCGCGAGGCCGCGCGATCCCTTGACCAGCAGAAACACGGTCATCCCCAGCAGAATCAGCGTCTCCTGCCACAGTGTCGCGAGCCCGGCGCCCTTGATCATGATGCCCCGCACGATGGTCAGGAACCACCGGGCCGGCACGACGTAGGAGAGCCACTGCAGCACCCGGGGCAGCGAGTCCAGCGGGAAGATGAACCCCGACAGCAGCAGCGTCGGCATCATCAGCCCCGCCAGCGCCGCGATCATCGCGGTCCGCTGGTTGGGCGCCTTGGTGGAGATCACGATGCCGAGCGCCAGCGCCGTGACGATGTACAGCCCGCTCTCCGCCAGGAGGAGCACGAGGCTGCCCCGGAGCGGCACCCCGAACACGGTGCGCGCGGCCACCAGCACCAGGAGCACGCTGACGAAGCCGAGCACGATGTAGGGCATGACCTTGCCTGCCACGATCGCGGTGGGACGGATGGGCGAGACCAGCAGCATCTCCATGGTCCCGGTCTCCTTCTCCCGCGTGATCGAGATGGCCGTCATCAGCGCCGAGACGATGGTGAGCACGAACGCGACCAGTCCCGGCACGAAGAGGTGGGAGCTCTCCAGCGTCGGGTTGTAGCGCATGCGGGACTGGGTCTCGATCCGGATCGCGCGGCCGGCCGGCACCGCGTCCCGGTGCCAGCGCTGTACGATCGCGGTGGCATACCCCTGCATGATGCCGCCCGTATTCGGATCGCTGCCGTCGGTGAGCAGTTGGATCGGCAGCGAGTCCCCCCGGCCCAGCCGCCGCTCCACGTCGGGGGGGAGCACCAGTGCCTGGCGGATGGTGCCGTGGCGAAACTGGAGGTCGAGACCCGCGGTGCTCGACGCCAGGTCGACGATGTGGAAGCGATCGGAGGCGTCGATCCGCTGCCGCAGTTCGGTGGTGGCGACATCGGGGGTCGGGTCCACGACGGCGATGGCGATGTCGCGCACGTCGGTGCGCACCGCGAAGCCGAAGATCAGCACCTGCACCACCGGGAACAGGATCAGGATCGCCAGCGTCTGCCGGTCCCGCAGCAGGTGGAGGGTCTCTTTCCGCACGAATCCGAGGAACGCCCTCACGCGGCCGTCCCCGGGCGGGTGAGCTTGAGGAACACTTCGTCCAGCGTCTCGGCGCCCACCGCCTTCCGCACCTCCGCTGGGGTACCCATGGCGGCAATGGCCCCGTCCACCATGATGGAGATGCGCCGGCAGTACTCCGCCTCGTCCAGGTAGTGAGTGGTGACCAGAACGCTGGTGCCCGCGGCGCCGGCCTCGTAGATCAGCTCCCAGAACCTGCGCCGGGTGATCGGATCCACCCCACCGGTCGGCTCGTCGAGGAACACCACGGCGGGCCGGTGCAGCAGCGCCACGCAGAAGGCGAGCTGCTGCTTCCAGCCGAGCGGGATCTCCCGCACCAGCTCGTCGCCCGCGTGCTCCAGGCCGATCCGGGTGAGGATGTCGCCGGTACGGGTGACGATGTCGCGGTTGCTCACCCCGTAGATGCCGCCGTACAGCGTGATGTTCTCCTGCACGGTCAGGTCTTCGTACAGGGAGAACTTCTGGCTCATGTACCCGATCCGGCGGCGCACCTGCTCCGCCTGGGTCTTGAGATCGTAGCCGGCCACCGTCGCCGATCCCGAAGTGGGCTCGAGCACCCCGATGAGCATACGGATCGCCGTGGTCTTCCCCGCTCCGTTGGCTCCCAGGAACCCGAACACCTCGCCTGGCTCGACCTGGAACGTGATCGCATCCACCGCGGTGAAGCCGCCGAAGCGGCGGGTGAGCGCCTGGGCATCGATTGCGGGGCCGCTCATGCGGCCCGCGCCTGGTTCATGTACCACATGAAGGCGTCCTCGATGCTCGCGGCGATCGGGGCCATCGACACTTCGGAGAGCCCTGCCGACTGGACATGCGCGGCCAGCTCCCGCGCGATCAGCTCGGGCGCGAGGTCCCGCCGCGCGTCGGTATAGTGAAGCGCCTCGCCGAATGGCCAGACCGCCGCGGCGTGCGGGAAGCTCCTCAGCGCGCCGAGCAGCCCGAGGACGTTGGAGC
>JACCSE010000347.1 GCA_013813145.1 Gemmatimonadales bacterium | reverse complement strand
GTGCACGAGGCGCCGCGCCTGGCCCCGACCGCCGACGCGGTGCTGCCGGCGCACGCGGTGGTGACGGTCGAGCCTGGTGTCTATCTTCCGGGCTGGGGCGGTGTCCGTTTGGAAGATGATGTCCTGCTGGAGCCCGAGGGCCCCGAACGGTTGTCCGACGGCCGCACCGAGCTGGTGGAACTGGTTTGAAGCAGATGGCCTCCGCGACGTGTCATCCTTATTGAAAATTCACGGCCCGGACCGCGTCCGAGGTTCGTGGCCATACCGCACCCGGAAGACCGGTGCCACCCTGGAGGTGCCGTGCCGCGTCGAGGAGGGACAAACGAGTCCATGACTCCCCAGGAGATGAAGCAGCTCGCCGAGCTGCTGCAGAACGTGCCGGGGATCAGATCCATCGATCTGAAGGACGTGAAAGGGCTGGCGCAACTGCTGCGCGATTCGCCCGAGATCGGATCCATCGAGGTGAAGGGGTGGTTCGGCACCGGGGTCGTGATCACCCGGACCAGCGCCGCGGGGCCCACCGCCCCGGCGGCCGCGACCATCCCGCTGCCGGCGGCGTTCGCCGCCCCGGTCGAGGCCGAGCCCCGCGAGTCGCGTCCGGCCCCGGCCCTGAAGGAGATCAAGTCGCCGATGGTGGGCACCTTCTACAAGGCGCCGGAGCCGGGTGCCGCGCCCTATGTCAAAGTGGGGAGCCGGATCACCAGCGGCCAGACGGTGTGCATCATCGAGGCGATGAAAATCATGAACGAGATCGAGGCCGAGATTACCGGCGTGGTCCGCGAGGTCCTGGCGGACGACGCGCAGCCGGTCGAATTCGGCCAGGTCCTTTACCGGGTCGATCCCAATGGCTGAGACCGCCGCCGCGCCGGGCACGCCCGTCTCGACGTTCAACTTCAAGAGCACCATCGGCCAGATGGTTCAGCGCAACGCGTCCGACCTGCTGCTCAAGGTCGGACGGCCGCCGACGGTGCGGATGAACGGAGAGCTGCACGGGCTCGACTTGCCGCCGCTCAAACCCGAGGACCTCAAGGCGCTCGCGGAACAGGTCATGACCCCGCGGCAGGTGAAGGAATTCGCCGAGAAGAAGGAGGCGGACTTCGCCATCGGAGTGCCGGGCGTGGGCCGCTTCCGCACCAACGTCTACCAGCAGCGCGGCACGCTGGCCTTCGCCTTTCGGGCGATCCCCTACGAAGTCAAGACCATCCGGGAGCTGTCCCTGCCAACGGTGCTCGAGGAGATCTCGCTCAAGCCCCGCGGGCTGATCCTGGTCACCGGCATCACCGGCTCGGGGAAGTCCACGGCACTCGCGGCGATGATCAACCACGTGAACCAGATCCGCCGGGTGAACGTGATCACGATCGAGGATCCGATCGAGTTCCTCCACCGGGACGTGATGTCGAACATTTCCCAGCGCGAGGTGGGGAGCGACACGCTCTCGTTCGGTTCGGCGCTCAGGCACGTGCTGCGGCAGGATCCCGACGTGATCCTCATCGGCGAAATCCGCGACAGCGAGACGCTCGACACCGCGCTCAAGGCGGCCGATACCGGGCACCTGGTCTTCTCCACCCTGCACACGACCGATACCACCCAGACCATCAACCGGGTGATCTCCTTCTACCCGCCGTACCAGCATCAGGAGATCCGGATGCTGCTGGCCACCGCGCTTCAGGCGGTGATCTCGCTGCGCCTGGTGCCGCGGGCCGACGGGCGGGGACGGGTGCCGGCGGCCGAGGTGCTGATCAACACCGCCGCGGTGGCGGACAACATGCGCGACATCGAGAAGGCGCTGAACATTCCCGATCTCATCTCTCAGGGAACGGTGTCCTACGGGATGCAGTCGTTCGACCAGTCGCTGATGCGCTGGTTCAAGGAGGGGATGATCTCCTACGAGAGCGCGCTGTTCTACTCGTCCAACCCGAGCGAGTTCGCCTTGCGGGTGTCGGGGGTAGACTCGGCGTCGGACCGGACGTTCAGCGAGATCTCGGGCGATACCAGCCCCACACGCTCATTGGACCTGACGCCTTGAGTCGAGGGTCGAGGGTCGAGGGTCGAGGGTCCAGCCGGTCGGGGGTAAAGGGTCGGGAATCTGGACTCTTGACCCTCGACTCTCGACTTCGCCGTGTTTAAGAAAGTCCTTATCGCCAACCGCGGGGAGATCGCCCTGCGGGTGATCCGCGCGTGCCGGGAGCTGGGCGTGGCGACCGTGGCGGTGTACAGCGAGGCCGACCGCGAGTCGCTCCACGTCCGGTTCGCCGATGACGACGTCTGCATCGGGCCGCCTCCCAGCCGCCTGTCCTACCTTCGCATTCCCAGCCTGATCGCCGCCGCGGAGATCACCGGCGCCGACGCGATCCATCCGGGCTACGGGTTCCTGGCGGAGAACGCGGAGTTCGCCGACACCTGCCGGGCCTCCAACATCACCTTCATCGGGCCCAGCGGCGAACAGATCCGCCAGATGGGCGACAAGGCCACGGCGCGCCGTCTCGCCTCGGAGGCCGGAGTGCCGACCGTACCCGGCTCGCCCGGGACGATCGAAGATCCCGACGAGGCGCTGGCGTTCGGGGAGCAGATCGGCTTCCCGGTGATCATCAAGGCGACGGCCGGCGGGGGCGGGAAGGGGATGCGCATCGCCCACGACGCGGAGCAGTTCGGCCAGGTGTTCGGGCTGGCCCAGAACGAGGCGCTCGCGTCGTTCGGCAATGGGTCGGTGTACGTCGAGAAATACCTGCTGCAGCCGCGCCACGTCGAAATCCAGGTCATGGGCGATTGCTTCGGCAAGGTGGTCCACCTGGGCGAGCGCGACTGCTCGGTGCAGCGCCGGCACCAGAAGCTCATCGAGGAAAGCCCGAGCCCCGCGCTCACCACGGAGCTGCGCCAGCGGATGGGCGAGGCCGCGGTGGCGCTGGCCTCCAACATCGGCTACATCGGGGCGGGAACGCTGGAGTTCCTGCTGGATACCGACGGCGAATTCTACTTCATGGAGATGAACACCCGGATCCAGGTGGAGCACCCGGTGACCGAGATGGTTACCAGCTTCGACCTGGTGAAGGAGCAGATCCGGGTGGCGGCCGGCGAGCCGCTCGGCTTTCGGGGGGACGGCCGCTACCTGCGGGGCCATGCGATCGAATGCCGGATCAACGCCGAGGATCCGTACCGCAACTTTCAGCCGTCCCCCGGCCTCATCACCGCGTACCATCCGCCCGGGGGGCCCGGGGTCAGAGTGGACACCCACGTGTACGCCGGATACCGGGTCCCGCCTTACTACGATTCGCTGCTGGCCAAGGTGATCGTGCACGGTAACGATCGGGCCGAGGCGCTGAGCCGGATGGGCCAGGCCCTCGACAGCTTCATCCTCGAGGGCATCACCACCACGATCCCGTTCCTCGCGCGCGTCATCCGCCATCCGGACTTCGTGGCGGGCACGGTGGACACCAGGTTCCTGGAGCGGGAATCGCATTTGCTGCGACCGGACGCATGAAGCTCGACGTAGTCTTCATGCCGGCCGGCATGAGCTCGACCGAGGTGCAGGGCCGGACCGCCTTCGTGATCGACATCCTCCGCGCCACCACCGCGATGTGCGCCGCGCTGAGCCACGGGGCCAAAGCGATCATCCCGGTCGCCTCCACCGAGGAAGCGCTCCGCCTGGCCCAGACCATCCGCAGCGCCGACCTGCTCCTGGCCGGAGAGAAGAACTGCCTGCCGATACCCGGCTTTCATCTGGGTAACAGCCCGCTGGAGATGACCGAGGCCGCGGTGCGGGGGAAGACCCTGGTCGTCACCACCAGCAACGGAACTAAGGCGCTCCTGGCGTGTCAGGGGGCCGCCGCGGTGTACCCGGCGGCGGCGGCCAACCTCTCGGCGGCGGCGGAAAGGGCGGCTGAGGTGCTCGAGCGCGACGGCGAGCTGCTGATCCTCTGCGCCGGCCGGGACGGCGCCTTCTCGCTCGACGACGCCTACTGCGCCGGCAGGCTCGTGGCCGCGGCCCTCGGCAGCCGGAAGCCTCGGCGCTGGTTCAACGACGCGGCGATCGCCAGTCTCGATCTGGTGCGCCGCTACGGCGACGGCTGGGAGCGCCCGCTGGTCCGGAGCCGCTCCGGGCGGGAGCTGATCCGGCTCGGATTCCGTGACGACGTGGCCGACGCCGGCCGGCTCGACGCCTATCCCGTCCTGGCGCACTTCCACGACCGTCGGATCACGCTCGCGCAGGTGTCGGTATGAGCGCGGACTCGCGCCGCCGGCTCGGCGCCGTCACGGCGCTGGTCATCGGTCTCTTTCTCGGCCTCACCCTGCTGCCGCTCCCGGTCACCGGGCCGGTCGGCGGGTATCTGGGCCACGCGCTTTGGCAGCTCCTCGGGGCCGGTGCCCTGGGGATCCCGCTGCTTGGGATCGGGCTCGCCCTCGCCGGCTTCGAGCGGCTCGGCGGGCTCGACATGAAGCGCTCGGCGGTGCTCATCGTGGGGCTCAGCGTGCTCATCCCCTACATCGTCGGGGTGCTGACCGAGGTGCGGCACACCGATCTCGACTACGACGTCACCCAGCGCGGCTTGGCGGCGCGGGCGGTCGGAGTACTGCCGGGATTCTTCGCCGAGACGATCTCGGACAAAATCGGCGTGGCCGGCGCGGTGCTCGTGGGCTTTCTCGCGCTCTCGGCGCTGACGCTGGCGACGTTCGCGTGGCATCCGCTGCAGCGATTGGAGCGCGGCGGGACGGTGGGGCAGGGGGGCAGCGGAGCCGCAGGCCAGCCGGCGGTTGAGGCGCGAACCGAGGAGCCGAAGCGGAGACGGCGTCCCGCTCCCGAAGAGGAGGCCGAGGAGAGGACACCTATCGTGCGGCCGGTCATCACGCCGCGGAAAGAGAAGAAAGGCAGGAAGCCGGAACCCGGCGCGGCCGCGTTCGACGAGGAGTCCGGGCTGCCCCCCATCGGTCTGTTGACCGTTCCCCCGGAGCCGTCGCTCGAGCATGCGGGCCAGGCAGAGCTCGACCGCTTGGGCCAGTCCCTGATCGAGACGCTCAGGACATTCAAGGTGGACGGGCGGCCCGGCGGCCGGACCACGGGGCCGGTCGTGACCCAGTTCGAGGTGATCCCCGCTCCCGGGGTCAAGGCGGGGCGGATCGTGGCCCTGTCCGACGATCTCGCGATCTCCATGCGGGTGCCCTCGGTGCGGGTCGCGCCGATTCCGGGCAAGGGGGCTGTCGGCGTGGAGATCCCAAATCCCATCGCGCGAATCGTGACGCTGGGGGAGCTCATCGAGCCGGCCGACTGGCTGGGCCTTCGCGCGGCCCTCCCCATCGCGCTCGGTCGCGACCTGGAGGGAAAGCCGGTGGTCGCCGACCTCGCCAAAATGCCCCACCTGCTGATCGCAGGTGCCACTGGCACCGGAAAGTCGGTCACCATCAATACGATCATCACTAGCCTCATCTACCGCTACACGCCCAAAGAGTTGCGGCTGCTGATGATCGATCCGAAGATGGTCGAGCTTTCCATGTACAACGCGCTGCCGCACCTCCGGCACAAAGTGGTGACCAACAACCACGATGCCGCGACCGCCCTCAAGTGGGCCGAGTTCGAGATGCAGCGGCGCTACGAGCTTCTGCAGGCGAACGGGGCGCGCAATCTCGCCGACTTCAACCGCAAGGTGGAGGAAGGAAAACCGCTCCGGAATCCGGCCCGTCCCCAAGCCACGCTCGTCACCCTCAGCGCCGAGCCGGCCGATACTCCGCCGGAGCCGCCGGTAGAGGAGGCCTACTCCGAGGGAGTGCTCCCGTTCATCGTCATCATCATCGACGAGCTGGCCGACCTCATGATGACGGTGCAGGGCGAGGTGGAGACCCCGCTCGCCCGGCTGGCGCAGAAGGCCCGCGCTATCGGCATCCATCTCATTCTGGCCACGCAGCGTCCGTCGGTGAACGTCATCACCGGGCTGATCAAGGCGAACTTCCCGAGCCGGATCGCGTTCCGGGTCGCGTCGAAGGTGGACAGCCGCACCATTCTCGACCAGAACGGCGCCGAGGCGCTTCTGGGAAACGGCGACATGCTGTTTCTGCCGCCCGGAAAGAGCGAGCCGATGCGGCTCCAGGGGGCGTACATCTCTACCGAGGAAACCGAGAAAGTGACGGGGTGGTTCGCGGGCCGGCTAGAGGCGCGCCGCGCCGCGGCGCAGGCCGTCGAGGCGCAGGAGGCGGACATCCTGGAGCTGGTGCGGGCCCAGGAAGTGGAGGCCGAAGGCGGGGGCGGCGAGGTCCAGGAGGGCGAGCGGGACGCCCTCTTCCGCGAGGCCGCGGAGGCCTGCGTCCAGAACCAGGGCGGCTCCACCTCACTGCTCCAGCGGCGGCTCCGGATCGGCTACGGGCGGGCGGCGCGGATCATAGACCAGCTCCATTACGCCGGTATCCTCGGCCCGCCGGATGGGAGCAAGCCGCGCGAGGTGCTGGTGGGGTTCGATCAATTGGACGACTACGCTCGGTAGGATTTCCGTTGAGATTGTGCGGCTGTCCACCACAGAGGCACGAAGGACACAGAGG
>JACCSE010000340.1 GCA_013813145.1 Gemmatimonadales bacterium | reverse complement strand
GCGAGGACCCGGCCACCGGCCGGAGCGTGGTCGTGGCCGGCACCTACCAGCCGGTCGAGGCCCAGCCGGTCGGGCCGCTGGAGGCGATGGTCGCCATCCCTCGGGGTATGGCGGACGCCGCCTCGATCATCTTTTTCGTCTTCCTCGTAGGCGCCGGGTTCACGGTAGTCGAGCGCACCGGGGCGCTGGGGCAATTGGTCAACTGGCTGGCCGGCCGCCTCTCGGGGCGGGGGCTCCTGGTGATTCCGATCGTCGGCCTGGCGTTCGGGGCCGGCGGCGTGTTCATCCAGATGCAGGAAGAGCTCATTGCCTTCGTACCGGTCCTCCTCCTGCTCACCCGCCGGCTGGGCTTCAACCCGCTCACGGCGGTGGCCATGAGCCTCGGCGCTTCCGCGATCGGCGCATCGTTCAGCTTCATCAACCCGTTCCAGGTCGGGATCGCCCAGAAGGTGGCCGGGCTGGAACTGCTGTCCGGCCAAGGGTTCCGGATCGCATTCCTCTTGCCGGCATGGGCGATCTGGATCGCGGGCACCATGCTGTTCGCC
Source organism: Gemmatimonadales bacterium (assembly GCA_013813145.1). Taxonomy (GTDB): domain Bacteria; phylum Gemmatimonadota; class Gemmatimonadetes; order Gemmatimonadales; family GWC2-71-9; genus CAVVWJ01. The sequence continues at coordinate 4,704 of JACCSE010000340.1, read as the reverse complement.
CGGCGCACACGCGTCCCACCCGCGCCGGTGCCGGTGGATGCTCCCGGCCAGGCGCAGGCGGGCTGGCGCCACGCAGCCGTGCTGCTGGTGGTGGTCGGGGCGTTCGCCGTATTCATCGTCGGCGTGCTGAAGTACGGCTGGGACTTCGACCAGCTCGCGGCGGTGTTCTTCGTGATGGGTGCTGTGGCCGGGCTGGTCGGGGGACTGCGGCTCGCCGGCACAGCGGAAGGGTTTGTGGAGGGTTTCCGGGGAATCGCGTTCGCCGCGCTGCTGATCGGATTCGCCCGGGCGATCTACGTCGTGCTGGACCACGGCAGGGTCGTGGATACGATGGTCCAGGGGCTCTTCGCTCCGGTAGCCCAGCTCCCGACGACGGTTGCGGCTTGGGGGATGATGGCCGGGCACGCGATCGTCCACGTTCCGGTGCCGAGCACAAGCGGCCAGGCCGTGCTCACCCTGCCGCTGCTGGTCCCGCTCTCGGATCTCATCGGGCTCTCCCGGCAGGTCACGGTCCTGGCCTACCAGTACGGGGCCGGGCTGTGCGAGATCCTCACCCCCACCAACGGCGCCCTCATGGCGATGCTGGCCGCATCCGGGGTGCGCTATGAGGAGTGGCTCCGGTTCGCGCTGCCGCTGTCCGGCATCCTCTTCGCGCTCGGCGCCGTCGCCGTGGCGGTGGGCGTGGCGGTAGGGCTGTAGGAGACTGCGGACGGCCGACTGCGGAAGGCGGACGCACCGAGCCTGGCCGGTGTGCTCTTTCTGCCCCGCTGCCCCCTACCCGTCACCTTCCCCCAACCAGCCCCTCCAACACCTTCATATCCCCCACCCCCACATGCCGCCCCGATTCCTTTCCGTTTCGGAACGCGATCACCGTGGGAATGCCGCGGATCCCGAATCTGCTCGCCGTGGCAGCGCTGGCGTCGGTGTCCAGCTTCAGGACCAGCAGCTCTCCCGTCCGGTGCTGTGCCAGCTCGTCTAGGGTCGGCGCCATGATCCGGCAGGGGCCGCACCAGTCGGCGTAGAAGTCCACCAGGACCGGCACGCTGGCCCCCTGGATCGTCCGATCGAAGTCGGTATCGGTCACCTTGAGCGGACGGTCCAGCCGGATCGGCCGGCCGCACTCCCTGCACTTCGGCCCCGCCGATAGCCGGACCAGGTCAACCCGGTTCGGCTTCCCACAAAAGACGCAGGAGACGACGACCGGCCTGGCGGCCGCCTCGGTCTCCGATTTCGTTTCCGACATGTGCACCTCCTTTGCTGTCGGGAGCCGTGCGCCCCCCTTGCAAGCTATGACGGCGAGGCGGCGAGGCAACGCCACCGGCCTTAGCGGCGCAACAGGCCTCCTGTCTCATCTCGCCCGAGGGCCGGCCGTTCCCGGTCCCATGCTCAAGCGTGGGGCTCTCGTGCCCACTGCCAGCACCCCGGGTGACCACGGGCACACTGAAAGGCCGTCGATGGCATTAGTGTTGCATAAGTAAGGAAGCAATCCCCATCAAGGCAGGTGCACCATGAGCGAGCTCACCATCCGTGACATGGAGCAGGACGGCGACTTCGCCGCCTGGTTTTCCGAGCTCCTCGAGCAGGAAGAGGATCCGGCGGGCTGGTCCAGCGTGCTCGACGAGCGGTATCTCATCCTCAGCAACGAAATCGGTGACTGGATAGGCGGGCTCCGCTTCTGGCTCCGAGGCGGAGTGGCCCATCTGGTGGACGTGGTAGTGCTCCCGAGGGAGCGGCATCAGGGCCACGCCCACCGGCTTATGGAGGCCTTCGAAGTCCGAGCCGTCGAGGCGGGCGCGCATGTCGCGGAGTTCTGGACCGATGACGACCGGTCGGAGGGGCTGCTGGGCGCCCTGGGCTGGCGCCGCATCCTCCAACGGGAGAACTACATCGGCCGGCGGAGCTGGTCGTTGATGGAGAAGCGCCTGGCGCCTCGCCGCTGAGCTTCCTCCCCCACCCCCGCAGGACCCTGTTGGCATAGAACGGACCGGCCCCGCTATTATGAGGGCTGGTCCGCTTTGTCTGGCACAGGCTCGCCTCTCAAGGGAATCATGGGCATCACCACCGATCCATCCCAGGAACTCGCCGTAAAAGTTGAAGTCCTCAAGGATCTCGAGGAACGGGTCCGCGAACTCATGGAGGCCCACGAACGGAAGCGGGACGTCTGGTTCCCGTCCGATCTGCTGGACCCGGCGCCCGACACCAACCCCGATGCGTTCCGGGCCGAGCTGCGCGCCCGGGCCGAAGGAATTCCCGACCCGGTGCGCGCCGCGCTCGCGCTGAACATGCTCACGGAGGAGGGCCTCCCCCACTTCCACCGCCTGCTCGCGGTGTACCTGGGCGACGAGAGTCACTGGCGCAACTGGAACAATCTGTGGACCGCCGAGGAGGACCGGCACGGCCAGGTGCTGCACGACTATGCCCGGGATACCCGCCTGTTCGACCAGCGTAAGATCGAGGAAATGCAGTTCGAGTACATCCGGGCTGGCTTCCACCCCGACTGGGATCGCGACCCGTACCGGGTCTTCGCCTACACCACCGTGCAGGAGCGGGCCACCCAGTTCTCCCACGCCGAGACGGGTAGGATCGTGTCGGAGTACGAGCCTCGGCTGGGCGAGGTGCTGAGCCACGTCGCCAAGGATGAGGCACGGCATTACGCCTTCTACCGTACCGTCTTCGAGGAGATCCTCAAGCGGGATCCCGACCAGGCGCTGCACTCGGCGTCGTTCATTCTCCCGGCCATCGACATGCCCGGGGTGACCATGCCGGGGTTCAAAGATCTGGCCGACGTGATCCGGCGGTCAGGGATCTACGGACCGCGGGACTACCTGCGGATCGTCCAGGAACAGATCCGCTACTGGAAGATCGAGAGCATCCAGGGACTGGGCGAGCTGGGTCGGATCGCCCAGGACAAGATCCTGGGGATCCCCGCCCGGTTGCGGCGCATCGCGGAGCATATGGAGACCAGAAGCAAGGCCAAGACGTTCAGCTTCGAGGTCGTGTTCAACCGCGAATTCGCGATGGAATGAGCCGCACGGGCCCGTGGGTCGCGCTCGCACTCGCCCTGGCCGCCGCGGGGTGCGGCGCCGACGAGGGAGCGACGCCCGCGACTCGCGCTCCCGCTTCCACTCTCGCTCCGGACCGGCGCGACGCCGAGGAGCTGGGGCGCGAGATCTTCGAGCTGGTCGACCGCGCGGTGGATTACCGGGGCTCCCACCGCGGCCGTCCCGCGGCGTCGCTCCGCCAGATAGGTATCGACAGCCTGACTCCCGCCACCGCCCGTTATCTCCTCAGCGTCGACCGCGAACCGCTGGTCACGGTGAAGTATCGGAAGCCGGAAGGGCGCGAGATCATGTCTTGCCGTGGTGACAGTCAGATCCTCGAAGAAGCTGCCCTCAACGGCGGGCGATTCACCCTGATGTGCGCCACCCGCTCGGGGGCCCAGCGGCCCATCCTGGTCGGCCCGGACCGCTGAACCGTGTTGCTTCCCACGCTCGACCTGGTCGCCCGGGGGACCGTCGTCGTCGCCCTGGTCTATGCGTCAATCGTCGCCCTCACCCACTGGGCGGTTCGCCAGCGGAAGATCGGCCCCTTCGGCCTCTGGCCCCGGCTGGTCCGCCGCGCCAGCGATCCTATCCTCCTTCCTCTGGAGCGCCGGGTGATGCGGGCAGGCGGAAGCCCGCAGGACGCACCGCTCTGGCTGCTCGGCATCGTCATTGCCGGCGGGCTCCTGCTGCTGAGCCTGATGAGCTGGGTCGTCGGCATGAGCGGATCCCTGGCGGCCGTGGCCTACTCGGGGCCGCGCGGATGGGTCCGGCTCCTGGTGAGCGCCGGGTTCAGCCTGGTGATGCTGGCGATCTTCATCCGGGTCATCGCCTCCTGGTTCGGCATCGGTCCCTACCGTACCTGGATGAGACCGGTGGTCCTGCTCACAGATTGGATCATCGAGCCGGTCCGCCGGATCCTGCCGCCGATGGGAATGATCGACTTCAGTCCCATGGTCGCCTGGCTCATCCTGTGGGTGTTGCGGGGGTTTGTGTTGGGACTGTTGGGATGAATGATGGAGGTCGGCTATCGGCTATCAGCTATCGGTCCGCGGGAGCGGAGGCTGGGTGCTTCAGGTCCGATAGCTGATAGCCGATAGCGGGATAGCCGGTACCTCTTGCCCCAGCGTCTTTTCCCCCTACTTTTAGACCCACAACTGCTTCCGTGGCGATTTGCGCTGATTGCGGCCACGTAAAACAAACTGCTAAAACGCGTCCCCGAGGCGTTTTGGCCTGGGGTTTTTTCGTAGGAGGTCCCATGCTCGACGCCGTGGTCCTGACCCGGGAGGAGCGCCTCGCCCTGCTCGAGCCGCAGCTCGCCCGTCGCATTCTGGTGCTGGACGGCGCCATGGGGACGATGATCCAGACCTATGGCCTGGCGGAGGGCGACTACCGGGGCGACCGCTTTGCCGACTGGCCCCGGGATCTCAAGGGCCACAACGACCTCCTCACGCTGACCCAGCCACAGATTATCCGGGCCATTCACGCCGCGTACCTCGAAGCCGGCGCGGACATCATCGAGACCAACTCCTTCAACTCGACCGCGGTCGCGCTGGCGGACTACGGCATGGCGGACATGGTCTACGAGCTCAACCACGCCGCTGCCCGATTGGCGCGCGAGGCCGCGGACGAGTTCGAGGCCCGCGACCCGGACACCCCCCGC
>JACCSE010000307.1 GCA_013813145.1 Gemmatimonadales bacterium | reverse complement strand
AGCCGGCGGGCGAAGACGTCCACGATGCGGGCCACCTTGGAGAGGCCGAGGATCTTCCCGTCCGGAACGTAGGCCACGTGGGCTCGGCCGAAGAACGGCAGAAGGTGATGCTCGCACATCGAATAGAGCTCGATGTCCCGGACCATGATCATGCTCTGGTGGGCTTCCTCGAAAACGGCGTCGCCGACCGCCTCCTCGACCGTCATCCGGTATCCCTGGGTGAGCCAGCGAAGCGAGGACTCGACCCGCTCGGGCGTCTTGAGCAGCCCCTCCCGGCCGGGGTCCTCGCCCAACGCCGCGAGGATCTCGCGCACCTTGTCGGCGAATGGCTCCGACGAGGGCGGCGGGGCCGTCGGGTCGGTGTGAGCCGTGCGCTCGGGCCTAGGTGCCTTGATAGTCGACATAGTTCCTCGGAGTCTCCCAGAGTCTGAGCCGCAGAGCGAGAGTGGCCGGCAGCACGGCGCGGAGCTCGCGCCAGCAGACCACCGCGATGTTCTCCGACGTGGGAATCAGGTCCCGAAACCAGGGCACGTCCAGGTTCAGGTTCCGGTGGTCCAGATGGCGCAGCAACCGCTCCTGGGCCAGCTCCTTGAGCAGGTTGAGGTCCATGACGTAACCGGTGTCCGGGTCGACCTCCCCCTCCACGGTGAGCTCCAGCTCGTAGTTATGCCCGTGGTAGTTGGGGTTGTTACACTCGCCGAAGGTCTTCCGGTTCCACTCGTCGGAGAACTTCGGGTTGTGGACGCGATGCGCGGCGTTGAAGTGCACGCGCCGCGTCACGCTGCATCGGGGCATGGGATGGTCCGGTCTGGGCTGAGAAACGGTCGAAGGTCGAGGGTTCAGGGTCTACACTCTGAGCCCTAGACTCTCGACTCCCAACAAAACGCCGACCTCGATGATGAGATCGGCGTCAGGAGCGGCAACGAAGAGGATTATTGAAGCCCAATGAGAACGTTCGGTGCCCTCACCACGACTCCTGCCTTCCCCCGAGGGGCGTGACATCGGCCACGGCATTCGGGCCCATCACTGGACCTGTTGGCTCAATAACGTGGCTCCCCGCTACCGTTCGGGGTCTAAGATAGATTGCTTCCCCGCGTGGGTCAACCGATTCTCCCTGGATGGCTGCCATGTCGCTCCTTCTCGCCGGCGCGGTGGTCTCGTTGCTCGGCTGGGTACTGCTCGCCTTCGTCACGCCGGTCGTGAGCGGTGTGATTCACCTGTTGCTTGCGGTCGGGACCACTCTTCTGGTGGCTTGGTGGGCCCTCCGCGAGTAAGGCTTGTCGCGCTCACTTCCGAGCCTCGTCGGTGGTGGAAGTCTTCACTCTGCGGCTGTGTAGCAAGACGCGCGGCCCGTGTAGACGAATTACCACAAAGGCGGGAGGCCAACGCCGAAAAATCCCGTAATCTCTTAGATTATAAAGTGCTTACATTAAAGGAGTTACGTAAGTAGACCTGAGCTGAGTTCTGAAGCCATGCAGCGGGCATGGATCGTGCTATCGTGGCGACCGTCCGGCGATCGTGCGCTTTGGGGCGCAGAGCGGCAATGAGTCATCAAATCACAGGATGTGTAAACGTGATGCGACGGATGGAAGCACTGATCGACCGAGGCGGATCCACCGCTCCGCCGCCGGTTCAGCGAATCTGGGCGGCCGAGAGCAATCGGGCGCCGGCCGGGCCGGCCGCGGAGCAGGAGCAGGATCAGGGGGCCGCCGCCCCACGGTTCACCCGGGCGGTCAATATCCTCCTGGCCCTCCTGTCTCTAGTCGCGCTCTTCCCGGTGTTGCTGATCGTCGCGGCGGTAGTCAGGCTCACCTCGCGGGGCCCGGTGCTCTATCTGCAGGAGCGGGTGGGGCTCGACCGCCGCGGCCTCGGCCGCGCCGCCCAGAACCACCGGCGCGGGCGCGACTTGGGGGGCCGGCCCTTCACCATCTACAAGTTCCGCACGATGTGGCTCGATGCCGAGCGCGAGAGCGGCGCCGTCTGGGCCCGGCAGCACGATCCCCGGGTCACCCCGGTGGGCCGCATCCTGCGCCA
>JACCSE010000306.1 GCA_013813145.1 Gemmatimonadales bacterium | reverse complement strand
GGTAGGGGCAGAGGGGAGGCTCGATGTGACTCGTGGGACGGGTTCGCGCCGACGCGAGCGTCGCCCCTACGGTCTCCGAGCGTCCACCACCGCCGCGGCGATAGTAGTTTCGAAATCGCTCCGGCTGGAGTCGACAGAGAGCCGTCTCGCGGCCGCCTGGAGACACTCCATCTCCGTCAGCTCGAACTCCTCCAGGTCGAACGGCACCGCGGGCAGCGCGGCGTAGGCCGGGAAGCGCTCCTGGATCGGGCAGGTGTTTTCGATCGCGCGGCCCGCGGGGCTGGTCATCGGGAGGCCTATCAGGCGGCAGACCAGCGGCCGGTCGGGGTAGATCCGGCAACGTCCGTCGTCGGCCAATAGTGGGCAAGGCTCCCGGGCGAGCCATTCGGCGAGCCGGTCGAAGCGCTCGTCGCCCAGGTCGGCGATGGCATGCGGGGCGGTCCAGTCGGGCGCCTCGTCCTCCATCGCGCGAAGCAGCCGCTCCGCACGCCGTTCGACTTCCGTGCGCTCCTCCTGCGTCATCTTGTCCAGCGCCTCGCGCAGCAGCTCGACGTCGGCCACCGAAATGTCGAAGGGCCCCAAGCAGCAGGCGCTGCACCCCGCCCCGCAGGGCACGATGCCCGGATGCCGTCGCCGGCCTTCAGCGTGCCAGGCGTCGAGTCGCTCGAGGAGGTGGCGGTACACCGCCGCGCCGGTGGGTGGCTCGGTCATCCGCTCTGCCGGGCGGCGAGTGCCAGGCAGATCCAGCCGGCTAGGAAGGCGGCGCCGCCGAGCGGCGTGATCGCGCCCAGCGGGCGGATACCGCTGAGGGCGAGGCCGTAGAGGCTTCCGGAGAACAGCAGCGTTCCCAGGGCGAAGAGCCAACCCGCCCGCACCGCCCACGGTCCCGGCCAGCGGGCCGCCGCCCAGCCAGCCGCGAGCAGGCCGAGCGCGTGGTACATCTGATAGCGCGCTCCGGTCTCGAACACGGCGAGCGCGGCGGCGTCCAGCCGCGCGCGCAACGCGTGCGCGCCGAAAGCGCCGGCCGCGACCGCGACGAAGGCTGACGCCGCCCCCAGCGAAAAGAACAGCCGGTCCACCGGCTAAAGGTCTCCAGGCAACGACGGTCGGTCGACCCAGGCGGCGAACGCGGCCAGCAGCAGCAGTCCGATGATGTCCGCGACCGCGATCGTGGTGACGTCGGGCGGCGGCGGGCCGAAGAGGCTCGCCAGAAAGAGCGCGAGGAGGAACAGCACGAGCCCGGTGAGCCGTCCGGATCGCACCGGATGCCGGCGGGAGCGCCAGGTCACGTAGATCGCGATCCCCGCCGCAAACAGCAGCAGCTCGGTGGCGAGCGTTGCGCCCAAGCTGCGCCAGAGTCCCAGCCCCAGCGCGGTCGTGCCCTCTCCCGCGATCGTCAGGTCCGGCAGGTGGACCAGCGCGTCCAGCCAGAAGTGCGAGAACACCGCCGCGCCGACGACCATCGACGCCTGCCAGTGCCGGCTGGTGTCTCTCGTGGGCCAGGAGTAGTACGCGGCCGCGCCCACCAGCGCCCAGGCGAGGGTGCCAACCAGACTATGGGTGATGGGGTATCGAATGAACTGCAGCGGCGTCACCGCGGTGAAGCCGGGGTCGATGCGGACCCGCTCCCACCCAATCAGGAGGAAAGCGCCCCACAGCAGATCGACCAGTTGAACCGAGATAAAGAGCGTGCCGAGCGACAGCTTGGGCTCGGCGCGCTTGAGCGCGAGGGCGACGCCGAAGTGACCTAGAAACATGCCGACCTCCTCCTCATGGCCGTCCTCCCGCGAGCCAGGACCCCCCGTCCACCACGAAGATCGCCCCGGTGATCCAGTCGCCGGCCGGGCTCGCGAGAAAGGCGACCATCTGCCCGACGTCGTCGGGCGTGCCCCAGCGGCCCAGCGGTATGGCGCGGGCCACGTACTCATCCATCGCGGGCACGTCGGCGTCCGTTCCGCCGGGCGCAGTGAAGGCCTTCTTCACGCCCTCGGTGGGAATGGGACCCGGCGCGATCGCGTTTACCCTGATCCCGTCGGGCGCCCACTCCAGCGCGAGTGTCCGGGTCAGCGCGTCCACGCCGGCTTTGGCCGCGGTGGCGTGGGCCATCAGGGGCCACCCGCGGTAGTGCAGGGTCATGGAGACGGAAACGATGCGCCCGCCCCCCTGCGCCTTCATGACCGGATACACCGCCTGAGCGCAGTAGAAGGATCCGTAGAGGTCGGTCTCTACCACCGCGCGCCAGGCGTTGGGCGAGAGGGTCGCCGACGGCGCGTAGAAATTCCCCGCGGCGTTGTTGACCAGGACGTCGAGCCGGCCGTGCTCGTCGGTGACGCGCCCGACCATCGCTGCGACCGCCTCGGGCTCCCGCACGTTGGTTTCGACCGTGCTCACCCGGGCGCCATCGGCGCGGAGGCGGGCGGCCGCCGGTTCGAGGTGCTCCGGCTTGCGACTCGCGATCGCCACCGTCGCGCCGGCGGCGGCGAGAGCGGAGGCGATACCCAGTCCGATGCCGGTGCCTCCGCCGGTTACGAGGGCGACCTGGCCGGCCAGCAGGTCCGGGCGGAAGACCGACGCGGCGGGAGCGCTCACCGGGCGGCGAAGGCTTCGAGCCGGCGGCGGAACTCGGCGCCCTGAAGCGCCTGAAGCTGGGCCGCGCCCTCGGCGGCGAGGGCCTGCTCCAGGCCACCCAGCTCGGGGGCGCGAACCAACCGTTTGATGGCGCGCAGGCTTCCGGGCGCGGCCGACGCAAGCGCTCGGGTGACGCGGTCGATCTCGCCGTCCAGCGCGTCGTCGTCCACCACCTCGTCCACCAGCCCGATGGCACGGGCCCGCGCGGAGTCGAGGGTTTCGCCGGCCATCAGGAAACGCATCGCGTGCCCGATTCCGCTGAGGCGGGGGAGAGTAAAGGTCGAGCCGCCGTCGGGCACCAGGCCCATCCGCGCGAACGCGGAGGTGAAGCTCGCGCCGGTGCCGGCGATCCTGAAGTCGCAGGCGAGGGCGAGGTCGAGACCGAAGCCGGCGACAGTTCCCCGGAGCGCCGCCACGACCGGGATCGGGCAGCGCACCACGGCGAGTACCGCCGATTGGAAGTCGCTCAGCCCGCGCTGGAGGTCGGAAATCGCGGGAATCGCCCCGAGGGAGCGGAGCCAGTGCAGGTCGAGACCGGCGGAGAAGTGGCCGCCGGAACCGGAAAGGACGATGACGTGGGCAGCGCCGGCGTCGCCGAGCTGATCGATCTCGGCCGCGAGCGCACGGGCGAGCTCGGGGATGAGGGCGTTGCGCCGGGCCGGCCGGTCGAGGATCAGGCGGTGTACGGGGCCGTTCGCTTCGGAAAGCAGCATGGGTCAGCGGGGCAGGGGGGCAGGGGGGCAGAGGGGCAGCAACCGCACACCAGACGCCCGAGAATGTCCTCGGCCTGCCTTCCTGCCCCGCTGACCCGCCGCCCCGCGGCCCATCATTTCACCACCCCCATCCCCATCGCATGGTATCCGTTGTCCACGTAGACCACGCTGCCGGTGATCGCGGCCGCCAGTGGGCTGCAAAGGAAGGCGGCGGTATGGCCGACGTCGGTCGCTTTGATCGGGTGGGGAAGCGGCGAGTTGGCGGAGGTGTACCCGATCATGGTGTCGATGAAACCGATGGCCGAGGCCGCGCGGGAGGCCCAGGGACCGGCGGAGATGGCGTTGATCCGGACGCCCCAGCGCCGTCCCGCCTCGAAGGCGAGCGTCCGGGTGTCGGCCTCGAGCGCCGCCTTGGCGGAGGACATCCCGCCGCCGTAGCCGGGGATGACCCGCTCGCTCGCCATGTACGTGAGGGAGAGGAACGCCCCTTCGGAGCGCATCAGCGGCGCGAGGCTCCGGACCAGCGAGACGTTGCTGTACGCGCTCACGCTCACCGCGGCGAGGTATCCCTCGCGACTGGTGTCGACCAGTGGAGATTTCACTTCGGGCGCATTGGCGAGGCTGTGCACGACGACGTCGAGCGGGGACTCGCCAAAATCCTCGCGGATCCGGGCGGTCATCCCCTGAACGGTGAAGTCGCCCTGTTCCTTGTAACGCTTGTTCTCCCGGATCTCGTCGGGCGCCTCGGCCATGGTGTCGAACGCGGCGTCGAGCGGGTAGATCCGCTCGAACTCGAGCTTGCGGCCATCGGAGAGCCGGAGCGACTCCTCCATTTTCCCGCGCTCGAGCAGCTTGGTGAAAATCCCGAGCGCGGGCGGCCAACTCCCCACGCAGATCGTGGCACCGGCCTCAGCGAGCGCTTTGGCGATGGCGAAGCCAAACCCGCCGTCATCCGAGACGCCGGCGACGAGGGCGCGCTTTCCGGTGAGGTCTATGGCGAGCATGGCGAAAAGATAGCGGGGCGGGGGGTCGGGGGGGG
>JACCSE010000300.1 GCA_013813145.1 Gemmatimonadales bacterium | reverse complement strand
CGCCGCGGCGTACCGCGCGGATGGCTCCGCGCAACTCGGTGGCGGCGGTGTCCTTGAGCAGGTAGCCGTGGGCGCCGGCGCGGACGCTCTCCAGCACGTACTCGGTGGTGTCGGGCATACTGAGGATCCCCACCCGGGTGGCCGGGACCCGGCGGCGGAGCTCCCCGGCGACCCGGAGGCCGGAGTCGCCCGGCATCGAGATGTCGAGCACCCCGACTTCCGGCTGGAGGGTCGCCACGAGTTCGATCGCTTCGGCGCCGGTAGACGCCTCGCCGACCACGGCGAACCCCGGCTCGCTCTCCAGCACGTGGCGGATCCCGGTCCGGACGATGGCGTGGTCGTCAGCCACGACGACGCGAATGGGTGGGTCGGTCATGCGCCGTCCCCATTGGCCGCGGGCACCAGCACCTCCAGTAGCACCCCCGCGCCCGGCTCGCCCTGAAGCCGGACGCTCCCACCGAGCGCGCCGATCCGCTCCCGCATTCCTGCCAGCCCCATGTGCCCGGCGCGCTCCGCCAGCTCGGCGGCCGCGTCCGCCGGGAACCCCCGGCCATCGTCCCTTACCTCCAGCAGTACGCCGCCCTGACGGACCGAGATGCCCACGTCCACCGACTCGGCGCCGGCGTGGCGCAGCACGTTGGAAAGCGCTTCCTGGAGGGCCCGGAACACCGCGAGCTCGGCCTCCTTCGAGAGCGCCGGAAGCGCCGCCGGCGCCGTGAGCCCGATCCGGATTCCGCTCCGCTCGCCGCAGTCCGCCACCAGCGAGCGGAGCGCGGGGAGGAGACCGAGGTCGTCCAGCAGCGACGGACGAAGATCGTTGGTGACGCTTCGGATACTGCGGATACCGGTGTCGATCAGGCCAAGCACCTGATCCAACCGGGCCGCCTGGGGCGGCGGCACCGCCTGCCGCAGCACGCCCAGCTCCATCTTCACGGCCGAAAAAACCTGGGCGGTCTCGTCGTGCAGCTCGCGGGAAAGCCGGCGGCGCTCCTCCTCGTGCTGCGCCACCATCCGGGCCGAGAGGCGCGCCAGCTCGACCGTGCGGGTCTCCAGCCGGCGATAGAGATCGGCGTTCTCCAACGCCGCGCCCACCTGCTGGCCGAGGGCGACGAGGAACCGGTCGTCGAGCGCGGTGAACGGATCGCGCGCGTCGCCGACCAGGACAAGCGTACCGATGACCGATTCCGCCCGGAGGAGCGGTAACACGGCAGCATAGGGATAGGCCCGCCCGGGACCGGGCTCGTCCACCCAATCCGAGGTGACCTGGGGACGCCCGGTCTCGACCGCGCGGGCGAGCACGGCGGCACCCACGCCCGAGGGAACCGCGTCGCGCGCCGAGGCGTAGACCCCGGCGCCCCGCACGAACCTGGCCCGCCCACCGTCCACCAGGAAAAGCGCGCTACCCCGCACCGCGGGGAGGGTGAGCGGCCGGGCCAGCAGCGCGTCGAGCACGTCCTGCTCTCGCCCCGCGTGCTGGAGGTCGCCCGAGAGCGCGCTGAGGGCGCCCAGCCCCCGGCGCAGGTCGTCGAGCACCAGGAGCAGGATCCCGGCGCCGACTGCCAGGGTGAGCAGGATGTCGATGTAGTAGCCCCACGGGTTCCAGGCCCCGCGGGCGCGGAGAAAGGGATAGTCCAGGTGATGCAGTCCCCAGAGCCCGAACGCGGCCGCGAGCAGCGTGGCCCCGCTGGAAGCGACGCGGCGCCGGTAGCGAACGAATACCCAGCCGGTCCAGAGGGTCGCCAGGCTCAGGAACAGCACCATCGGCCCCGCCGCCAGGAGGAAATGGTCGAGCTGGTAGATCGCGACGTAGGACCAGACGGGCGGAAAGAGCACCAGTGCCGGGTGCCACCAGCGCCAGCGCAGTCCGCGGGAGAAGACCAGGGCGCCGTAGAGCAGCGCGAGGGCGGTCCACCCGGTCGCCACCTGGTGCCAGTAGAGCCAGATCCAGTTCGAGCTCAGCAGGAAACTGAGGATCGCGGCGATGCGTACGACGTACAGCCCCCAGGCTCCCGCCCACCACGCGAAGTGTGGCTTCCGATACCGCCGGTAGATGAAGGCGCAGAGCACCGCCAGCGCTACCGTGATGAGCGCCTGAAGGAAAGCGGGATGGAGTTCGCTGGTGGAGGCGGCCGGGAGGGGGCCTTGCATGAGCCGAAACAAACCCGGAGACTCCGGGCTGCGCAACCGGATCCCGACCCCCCCAGGAGCCCTCATGCCCAGACCGCCGTCGCGCTGCCTCGGTGTCGCGCTCGTCGCCCTTGTTGCCTGCGGCGGAGATCGCGCCGCTGACGCAACTCCCGAGTGGGACCGCTTCGTCGCCGGATTTCTGGAGACGTACTTCCGGGCCGACCCGCTCTTCGCGGTGTACCAGGGGCGGCACGAGTTCGACGGTCGGTTTCCCGACTGGTCCGAGGCGGGACTGGCCGCCTGGGCGGCGCGCCTTCAGGGGCTCCGCGACAGCGCCGCCGGCTTCGCCATCGAGGCCGGCGACACGGCGCGGGTGTTCGAGCGCCACTACGTAGTCTCTCGCATAGACCGGGAGCTCTTCTGGCTGGAGCGCGCCGACTGGCCGCACCGGAATCCCGAGTACTACAGTGGGTCGATGGACCCCAACGTGTACCTCGCCCGGGAGTACGCGCCCCGGCCGGATCGGATGCGGTCCTTCACCCGCTATGCCGCGAACCTGCCGGCCGCGGTCGTCCACGTGCGCGCCAACCTGAAGACGCCGATGGCGCGGGCCTACGCCCAAATCGGCAACGGTAGGTTCGCCGGTCTGGCCGACTACCTGGAGACCGACGTGCCCGGCGTGTTCGCCTCGGTGAAGGACAGCGCGCTTCAGCGGGAATTCGCCGGCGCCAACGCCGCGGCGGTGAAGGCTCTGCGGGAGGTCGCGGCCTGGTTCGCCGAGCAGGAGAAGCGCGGCAACGAGGCCTACGCCATGGGCCCCGAGCTCTTTCGCGGCATGCTTCGCATGACCGAGGGCGTGGAGCTGCCGCTCGACTCGCTGGAGGCTCGCGGCCGGGCCGACCTGGAGCGCAACGTGGCCGCGCTGCGTCAGGCCTGCGCCCGATACGCCGCGGGGCGGTCGGTCGCCGAATGCGTGCGGCGCTCCAACGTGCAGAAGCCGGCCGGTGGGCCGGTCGAGGCCGCCCGCCGGCAGCTCGACACGCTCGAGGCCTTCGTGCGGAATCGGGACATCGTGACGGTGGTGGGAACCGAGCGCGCCCTGGTGCGGGAGTCTCCGCCCTACCAGCGGTTCAATTCCGCCTACATCGACATTCCCGGCCCGTATGAGGAGGGGCTGCCCTCCATCTATTACATCGCGCCGCCGGACCCTTCGTGGTCTCCGGTGGAACAGCGCGAGTACATCCCGAGCGAGGGCAACCTGCTGTTCACCAGCGTGCACGAGGTCTGGCCCGGCCACTTCCTCAACTTCCTCCACTCCAACCGGGTGAACTCGCAGTTCGGCCGGGTGTTCGTCGGATACGCCTTCGCGGAGGGGTGGGCGCACTATACCGAGGAGATGATGTGGGAGGCGGGGCTCGGCGAGGGCAGCCCGGAGCTGCACATCGGCCAACTCATGAACGCGCTGCTTCGGAACGCCCGCTACATCTCGGCCATCGGCCTCCATACCAAGGGAATGACGGTGGCCGAGTCGGAGCGGATCTTCCAGGAGCAGGCCTTCCAGGACCCGGGCACCGCGCGGCAGCAGGCGCTCCGGGGCACCTATGACCCGGCGTATCTCAACTACACGCTGGGCAAGCTGATGATCCTGAAGCTGCGGGCGGACTGGACCGCGTCACGCGGAGGGCAGAAGGCGTGGAAGGAGTTCCACGACCGCTTCCTGTCCTATGGCGGCCCGCCAATCCCACTGGTGCGCCGGGCGATGCTGGGGGGTGCAGGGGGGTCGGTGATGTAGAGCGGGGCAGGGGGCCAGGGGGGGC